>JAGCBE010000317.1 GCA_017652345.1 Methanobrevibacter sp. | reverse complement strand
TTGAAGCCTTTTGATTATCCACATGATATAATAGGGATGTTAGAAGGAATCACAAAAAAGTTTGACAAAGATTTCGCAAAAAGAATTGTTAATCATAAGATTTTAAAAGAAGGAGCAACAAAAAGAAGTCAATATGATATTGAAAGAATTAAATTAAGTAAAAATTTCATTATTGATGAAGTTTGGCAAAAAATACTATTAGGTAATAATGCCAAAGGCATTGTAAAAAATGGATATCTTTATGTCACAAAAGTGTTACGAAAATGTCTAATGGACACAGAAGATATAAGACAGTGGTTAAGTTCAAAAAATTTATTAGGAAGAAATCCTTATTGGCCGAACGAAGGAGCCCAATGGGAGTATAAAGTTAGTGAAGAAGAAGCAAATATTTTTGATAACATTTTAATTGATTAAGGAGGACTTATGAGACAAATTACAGTTTGTGCAAAATGTGGTAGTAAAAATATTGATTATTTAGGTAAAGGCAAATGTTTTTGCCATGATTGTAAAGAAAAACGAGATGCTAAAGACATATATGTAGAGCATCCCTGTGAAAGAGTTCGTGCTTCTGTTTTAGCCACTGGTAATAAGTGGGCTATTGAAAATTTTAACGCTACACATAATTAAGGAGGTAAAAAGTATGTTAAAATTACAAAAAAGATTTAATGACGCTGCATTAAAATGGGAAAAGGAAAAGAACTTTCCAGATTTTACTTTGGGTTTTATTGCATCAACTTTAGTTTCAAAAGGAGTTGATAATTTCAAGAAATTAAGTCAAGAAGAATTAGAAAAAGCTATTAAAGACAAATACGACCAGCAAAAAGATGGTAAAGTATTGTTTGTTACTCCAGAATTAAACGAATTAATTCTTCGCAGTTGCAAAGAAATATCAGCATTAGATGCTGGTATTGCCAATGCTATCATCAAAAGAAATTTAGTATAGGTGGTAAAATCATGGAATTAAAAGCTCAAAAAATTATTAATGAAACTCCAAATTGTGGTATTTCATTAACTAAAGATAAAAAGGGATATATAGTTTATATTGACAATCGTTGTGGAGAAGATTTTGAAATAGAAATTAATAAAACAAATTCAGATGACGAAATTCAAGAAATCATTAATTATTGTGATGACTATGATGTAGATGAACATTTCGATTTATGGTATAAAGCAGATAGAGGTGAACCTTCTAGTGCTAGAACTTTATTAGAGAATTGCGAAGAAATTGGTGAGACTTTAGATCACTTAGCTACTAATTTACGCTTATTTTTGAGCCAAAAAAATTGTCAATAGGAGGTGCAATTATGTTTAAAATTGGTGATAAATACCGCGAAACATCAAACTGCTTAGGTGAGCCTATGAAGGCAAATCTAACAATTTTGAAAGGACCAAGAGTAGTCCAAAAACGTAATGAGTATTATTGCAAATGTTTCTTTGTGAAAGAGATAGTGAATCCAGAAACTGGTAAAAAAATTTTTTTAAGAATTACTCGTTTTTACTGGTTAGGTGAAGATTTCTTAGAAAACAAACTTAAAGAAGGGAGAATGCATTTACGTCATGAAAGAAAATAATAAAAAAATAGAAAAAATCGTGGCAGAGATAGAAAGTCGTTGCCACGATTTTCTAAGTACTGTTAAGTCACTTGGAAATCATTGTGCTTGGACAGATAGAAAAGTAGAAGGAATTATTGACACTTCAAAAAAATTAGAAAAAGTATATAAGGCTCAATTTGAAGAACCTGAAAATAAAACAAATATTCTATCTAAAAAAGTTAAAGAAATGATCAAGAAATGTATTGAAGAAGAACGTGAATGTGGACACACTATTTGTGATTTTGATGACTATGACCACGACTTGAGAGAGATAGCTGAGGTTATTGGTGTAGATATGGTCTATGACGAAGACGAAGAAGAATGTGCTTTCAAAAATGAAAAAGATAAGGTAAGAACTGAAGCTGCATTAAATTATTATTATGAATTACATAGTTAAAGGAGGAAAACATGAAATTAACTATACAAGATAAAAAGATTTTAGCTAGTTGGGGCGAAAGACCAGATGATATTGCTCAAATAGAAAGAGCAAGCAAATCTAATATTTTAGAGTTAAAATTAGAAGATTTAGAAACAGGTAAAAAAAGAAAAATTGGACAAAAAGAAGCAATCAGAATATTAGGAAGAGAAACTTTCCTTTCTGGCTTATCAAGAGCCGCTTTTCATTGGAGCTCTTCTAGAGAATCAGAAGACGATAAATTTAGTGTTTCTTTTTATTGTGGAAAATTATTTAAGGAGGAATAAAGATGTTAAACGATTTAATTATTAATGCTAGAAACAAACAAAAACAGCGATGGGATAGAATCCATCAATTAGAAGAAAAAAAGAAGACGATTGAATTAAAAATCGAAAAAGAATGGCATAAAAACTTTGGTGATATAAAATTAATTTATAAACCATTGGCAGAAGCTATTTGTCAAAAAATGAATATAAAATATTATGAAATTTATGGCCCTTTTGGTCTAGATCATGAAACAAGCATTTTCTTTAGTAATGAATCAAAGAAACCTTCTAAATCAGAAAAATTTGGACTTTGCAGACCAATTGATATCTGCAATGTAGACACTTATGGTTTATATGATTTAGTAACCAGAGGAGAAAATGAAATGGAAATTCATTATGCCACTGGAGAGGAAACAAATGAGTTTGCAAAAGGTTCTATAGGCTATTTAAATGGTTTTAACCGAGTAAGAAAACCATTGCCTGATAATTTAGATGAAATTATTAAAGTATTAAGATTTAGCCCAGCAAAGGAGGTAAAATAATGAGTTATTATGCTAGTGGCGGAGGAGAATTGATCCTCAATAAAAAAGGTCGTAAAAATTTAGATGCTATTCAGCATGTTTTAGATTGCACAGCAGATGAAGCATTTAATTATACGGAAATTGATAATAAAGGCCAAAGTCTCTATGTTTGTAGAGACTTTGAGAATTATCACGAAGAAAAAGTATTCGCTTTTTTACAAGAAATTAATCCATATATAAAAAATGGTGAATCTATTGAATATAGAGGCCAAGATGGTCAAACTTGGAGATTTATCAAACACAATGGTAATTTCTTCGAGCAAAGTGGTGAAATAAGATATTCTAAGAAACATGAATTTCAAAGAACAAAAACGGAGGAAAATAAATGAAAAGTTTAATTTTTAAACCTAAAAATTTTTATGTCGTTCAGGGTAACTACGGTTATGGTTGGGATGATTTAACATGTGAAGACACAAAAGAGGAAGCTTTAAAACAAAAAGAATGTTATGATGAAAATGAAAAAGGTATTCCTCATAGAGTTAAGCCAAGTTTTGAATTAATAGAAAAACAAAACATTGCGCTTCATGAATTTTTCAAAGGAATTGAATATGAGAGCCCTGTAATTCAAATTAATAATGCTACAGAATTACATGCTTTACAACAAATCGCAAAAGAAAAGAACATTGAAGGTGCTAAGTTCTTTGCCAAACGAGGTTATCGTGAGATACTAGAAATATTAGAAAGCAATTATTGCCGTTTAAATAATAAAGATCCTTTAAACGGAGGAGTAGAATTTTATCGCAAAACTAGAGGAAGAAAATCTTTCTTAGTTGAATATAGATATTCTAAACAAGGTTTTGCTTTTGGGGAATTAACTTGTTTTGACGAAAGTAGAAAGAGTTATCCAGGGTCATTCCCTGTAATTCAAATGTCAAAAATTTTAAAAGAATTGGAGGAAGCATAATGAAAGCAAAAGAAAGAAAATTTGTAACATTATTTACAGACATATTAGACACAAGTGATTCTAATATGGAAGAATATCGTCAAATGCTTGCAGAAGCAAATGATAGAAATCCTGAAGATATTGATGATGATTTAATTTATGATTGTATGTATGATGACATCAATTGTGATTGGGAAAATTTTACATCCGAAGTTAAATCTTATGATAAAAAACATCCTGATGCAAAATTTACAATTGATGGTCAATTAGGGTTGTGGTGGGGTAAGCCTACAATTCAAACAGTGACTAAAGATACTTTATTAGAAGCCATTACGACTTGTATTGGCGATGATTCAACACAAAATACAGAAATTAGAGAAGATCAATATGGTCGTCTTTATATTGATTATCATCATCATGATGGTACAAATCATTTTGTAATTATGAAAAAAGAGCCTACTAAAAAGAATATAAACTTTAGAAAGGAGATGTGGTTATAGTGGACGCTCAAATAATAAAGACTTTGTTTTATGTTGAAGTTACAGACGAAAGAGTGGATTTAGATCCACCTTACGTTTGGCAATCTGAAGTATATGAAACAAAAGAGGAAGCTTTAAAAGCTGGTAGAAGACTTGCTCAAGCATTGGGCCGTAGTGATATTTCAACGCTTCTTAATAGTGGCGATTATCTTAATCCATATTGGGAAAAGTCTGCGAAAGGCGTCAAAAAATTCTTGCACGTTGATGTAATGATAATGGAATTTTATGACGAAACCGATTACGATATTGCTATAGAAGAAAACATTAAATAGGAGGTGTAATTATGTATTCTGAAGCATTGATGGAAAAAATTAAAAAAGTTGTTAAGACTTGGACTGGAAAGGAAGGAGAATTAGATTCTCTTCCTATCCATGAATTAATCAACGCACTTGATCAAGTTAAATGTGATGTTGCTAATGGATTAAAAAGTAGTGATCCTTTAATTCCTTTAATGATACAAAATGTATTAAATAAGAAATTATTTGAATTAGCTACAAATATCCAAAATTATCCTTTAAATAACAAGGAAAAGATTGTGCAAGTTTATTTATTGGTTAGACCAAAAATAGCTTATAATATGAATAAGTTATTTGTTGTATGTGAACGTAATGTTAAAAGAACTAAATTTAATGGCGAAGAAGAAACTATTCGTACTTATAATTTAGGTGTTGATTACATGCCAGAATCAGGAGACTGGTGTCATGGCCATTATGATGCAACAACTCCAAAAAGATGGGAAGAATATATCCGTGATGAATACGGTATGGCCATCCCTCTTTTAAGTAATGAGGCACAGGATGAATAAGAAAGAGATATTAACAAAAAAGAACATTGAGGGAGTTGCTAACTTCCTCAAGAGTTCTGTTCAATCTCTGGTTGCAACTGATACTGGTTGCTGTAGATTTATTCTTAATGATGATCTTGCCATTTTTGTTGGATGGTCTGATGGATACGATATGACAGATACAGACATAATCAAGTCTCCTACAGATCAAAGAAAAGTAGGCAGCAATGTAGTTGGTTATGCAATAAATGCAGCCGTCAAAGTTAGAAATGATTTTTATTGGGCTGAATTCGATGATTTAGATTTTCCTTATTATGAAGATAACGGAGAATGTTGGGATAATGCTTTGTCATTGAAACCAAATATGACAATCAAAGATTATAAGCATGACGCTAAATGGTTTTTGAGCACATTTGTTTCAATGTTTAATGAATCTAAGAAAAAGAACACTAAGTTAAGATTTGGGAGGTAATTATGAGTAGTGTATTTCAAGTAATTTTGGCTGTAGACAAAAATACAGATAATGATCACTATTATGAGGTAAAAACTCATGAAGAAGTAATTAATCTTATTCGTTTTGCTCAAGAAAGAGGGCAACGCATTAAGAAAATTACAGAGCAAAGATTTAAGACATTAGAAGAAATCAAAAAAGGAGGATCAAACTAATGGATAGAAAAACATATGATTTACTTGTAAGAGCAGTAACAGAAGAAAAACGACGCTGTTTAGGTGAAACAATGACTGTAAAGGATCTGTTGGACCTTGGCTGGAATAGTGTTAGACTAAGATGGAAAAATGATAACATCCCTACAGCAACATTATACAAAGACCATGAAGATGAATATGATTTAGATGATGATATTCATAATCCTTTACAAAAAAAAGTTTTAGATGTTGTTGTAAAAGTAGAAGAATATTATGATGAAGATTCAGACGGTTTTCCAATTGTATTTTGTGATGAAATCGGAGGTGAAGAATAATGATTATGACCTATAAAGAAATGTATGATGTTATTCAAAAAGGACACATTGCTGCTGGCCAAATGATGGCTGCAGAAAATTTAGGTGATTTTTTAGTAGAAAAAGAAATTAAAATTTCTGACGATCAATTTAATGAAGCTTGTTCAGAAATTTATGAAGCTTGGAGAGATAATGATTATCCTAAAGATGTTTATTATGTAGTAAAAGCTTATTATGAATTATCTGATAATTTTACTAAAGTTCCTAGTAAAGGTGATATCATTGATCTTGCATGGGATTTAGAAAATGAAGATGGAGAAATGTAATGAAATATAAAATTGGATATAAATTACTAGAGGTTAGCCCAGATGGGCGCCTCTTTCCTTTGTTTATTGGAAATAAAAAGGAAATTTTATTAAACACCACTCTTAAAGCTGAAAATCTTCCAACAAAAGGTTTCGCTCGAAGAAGTGGTTGGCATTTAGGCAAGATACCTTCTGCTCCTTGGTTAATGAATTCTAAGGGTGAATATGGATCTAAAAGAGGAAAAGGTTGGAAAAGAGCTTGGTATAAAGTAGCTTATAATGCTACTAATGATTATACAGAAGAAGCTCTTAAACAACCCAAAAAATGCTTTGAAGAAGTACCAGAAAATGGCTTTTATACTTTCTTTGAAAAAGGAAGATGTTTATGGTATATCACTTCTGAAGCTATTGTTTTAGAACCTTTAGAAGAAAAAGAGCGTCAAGAAATTTTAAAAGAACTAAATTTTGACGAAAAGAAAGAATTTGAACCTTATAAAATAGCATTTGAAAAAAGAGCTGAAACTTTAAAAAGAAAGAAGGAAGAAAAGAATGAAGCTTAAAGATATAAAAGTTGAATATGAACCTTTTTTGACAGGACAAGTTCCTGTCAAAATTGGTGATTTTGAAGTTACTGAAAGAAGTTCTATAGAATTATTAATGCCTAATGGTGATCTTTATGTAGTTCGAAAAGAAAAAGAACATTCTTGGTCACAAGAAGAACGCCCTCAATTAATTATAAAAAAAGCTGGCAAAGAATATTATGAACAACTTTACAAAGCACCAGAAGTTAACTGGAATGATGCTGAAATTGTAATCATTAAAACCGATATTTCACGTTCAACAGGCAGATGTTATGAAAGCAGTAGTTTTTGTGTATCTTACAGTAGTGAACACAATATTCGTAATTATACTCAAGAGCATGAATATGATGGTTGTCCGTGTGGATATGAAAGTAACCCTTGTGGATCTAAATTTAAAGAATTGGGTTTAGATTTAGGCGTACAATATAGAAGTTGGTGTGATTCATCAGATTAATAGGAGGTGTAAAAGATGATAAACATAGAATTAAAAAAAGAAGAAGCGATTAAAAGATTAGAAATTTTGAAAACTAAAGGATTAAAATATCTACCAGCTATTAATTGTTTCAAAGATGGAAAAGATATTGGATTGTTTGAAAATCAAGGTGGTTTTATGAAATCAGTTTTTTATAAAATTAAATTAAATACTGGTGACAATGACTTTTATGATAATTTATATCAAAAAATTCAAGAATTTGAAAAAGAATATAATGCTGTTGTATATTTGGTTATAGAAAGTCATACTTCTTTTGGAACTTTATGTGACCTATTTTATGTTAGTGATCACCAAGACGAGTGGGAAGATGACAAACAAGAGTTAAAAGAAGGTTATTCATATGTATATTCATACAATATGGATGATGATTTTTGTTCAGAAATTGGAGAAATTGCCTTTAAAGGTGATCCAACTTGTGGTGGAATTTATAGATATCAATAGGAGGTATAAAATGAACCAATTAAAAACTGATATCAACAAAATTAAAAAAATTCTAAATGCAGATTATGACCACGAAAGACCTGATGTAATTCGCAGTAAAAAATTTGGACGCGCATTCGCGACCATGATTAAACACATGTTCCCAGATTGTGAAATTATTCAAAGTAATTGTTACTGCGAAGCTTCTGGTTTTATTAAAAAACCAAATGGTAAAATAATTTATTACTCAAGTGAAGATTATCGTTGGCCAATAATGGGTAGAACTTGGACTTCTTCTGTTTTATATAGAACAGCAGACAGTGAAAAAGATTATCATGGAGGTTCTAATAATTTTAGTGATTTAGAGCACTTTAAAGAAAATGTAGAAAAATTATTTGAAAGGATGGTGTAATACCTATGGAAGAAAGATTCTACGCTGGATTAGAGTTAGAAAAAGATTTAAAGATGTGCGCAGTTTTTGATGAATTGCAAAATAATAATGACGTGATTATTTTAGATCACGGTAGAAATGTATTGATTAATGAAATGAAATATGTTAATAACTGTTCATTAGATAGAGAAAGAACTGGTAAAACACATGTTGGTTTTAATTTCCACTTTATTACCTTCTATTATAAAGGAAGAGTTTGGACAGTTGAGCCTTCAACTTATTATCCTTTTACTGATGATAATAATCCTGGTCTTATTAATGCTATTCCTTATGAATTAATAGACGGATGGAGAAAAAAACAAATTGGTTATTCTCAAAAATTTGAATCTGTTAAAGATTGTGATAATATAACTTATCATATTACACAAAAAGATTATAATGAAGTTTATGCTCGTAATATTCCTTTTAGCGAGGACAGAACTAATTTTGAGAATATTTTAAAGAAATCAGCTGGTTTTAGAGAAAGATCTATTTATGAAGCTCCTCATATTTGCTATTTTGTAACAAATACAAAGGATAGAAAAGTAATTAGATGTTCTAAACTTGATAGAGAAGATGATGGTATTAGATTATCTTTTGATGTAGATATTGTAAGTCAAACAATTACTAATTAAGAGGTAAAATAATGAAGTTTTTAGTAACTAATATTAAATACTCTATTGAACAAGAAGATATCGATGCTTATCGTGAAGACGAAAACATTGATGATGAAGTAACCGATGAAGAAATTGTGGAAGAGATTAAAAAGTCTCTTCCTCAACATCTTATTGTTGAACCCGACGATGATAATGACGATTTAGAAGAAGCATTAAATAATGAAATTTCTAATGCAACAGGATGGTGTATAGAAACCTACTCTGCAGAAGAGCTTGTTGATGTTATTACATCAAAACTAAATAATTTCATGGAACAAGACCATGAATTCTGGGAAGCAGAATTTGGTTGCAAATTTGATGAAATTGTTGAAGACTATGGCTTTGGATATTATGGAGGAGAACAATTCTCATATTTATCAGGTGATAATATTATTGATGTTAATACGCCTCTTGAAGATATTTTAAACAAAATATCTGAAGCAAATGACGATATAGAAAAACTACGAGACGTAATCTTTTGGATTTATGAAAATAATGATTAAGGAGGTGTTCATATGCCAAAAAGAAAAGATGTAAAAAAAGTTGTTGAAGATTATTTTAAAGATAATTCTATTAAAAATTTAATGGATTTTGGAGCTTCTTGCGATGAAGGTTTAAGAGATATCTCTAAACCTTTCGCAGAAGTATTAAAAAGTTTAGGATTTAAATTTGAACAGAGTTATGCAGAAGACGGGTCAAGCGATGGAAAATATAATATATTTTTAGAAGTCCCTGGTATTACTGAAGAAAGAATAGAACTTGAAGTAAAAGCTTGGTATGATGTTGAACAAGTTACTAATGAAATTTGTAACTTACTAGAAGACTATGATCTGTTAAGTGATGATGATAATAAGTTTGAAGTTTTAGTTGCGTTGATAAGAGAAGATGGTTCTTATGTTAATGATAGTGATATTCAAATTGGATTTTATGATTCTTTTGAAGAAGCAAAGGCCGTTTGTGATAAAATGGATTTCCAAACTCCTTCTATGTACGAAGTTTATATTAATGAGTATGATAAGAATGACGAGTTTGTAAGTGATATTAGAATTCATTAGGAGGAAAGAAAATGTTTAATTCGGAGACCTATATTAAGAATATTGTTAATAATAAAATGCAACAAGTAAGCGGTTCTTTAATTAAAACAGATCCAAATAGTGTTTTTATTCGTTTTGACAAAGGCTCACGACAAGAGGAAAGAGTTTTTGATGCCCATCCTACAATTAGATTATATAAGGATAGTGATAAAACTGTTAAAGTAACTGTATTACAAGTTATGTTAAGTCATGATAATAGTTATATATGTGAGGTAATTATACATGAGTAGAGCAGATCAATATTTTAAACAAGAAGAAAATGAACCTTCTGTTACTAGATTAGAAATTTTATTAATGAATGCAATTGACCTTTTAATTAATGAAGGATATGAAGATTGGCAAATTAAAGAAGAACTTGGTCTAAATAATGAAGAGTTTGAAAAATATTATCCAAAGGAGGAAAGGTGAAAGAATGAGTCAACAAATAACTGTCACAGAATTAAGAAAAGCTTTACAAAAAGCAGAAAAAGAAGGACTTGGCGATCGTCTTGTTATGGTTTCAGACGATGTAGAAGGAAATGGCATTCATGGTGCATTTTATAGTGTAACCAAGGGTGAAGAACTTGAAGGTACTTATATAAGTGATTCTGAAACAAAAGATCTTTCAAAATTAGTTTGTATAGGATAAGGAGGCGAAAATATGAGAGATTTTATTAAAGAAACTTTGGAAATTTTCGGAGAACATAAAGCATCCGATGTTATTGGAACTTTTTGGCAAGGAGAAAAATTAAGGGTCGTAGGCCATCATACCTACGATAAAAAAATCACTTCTGCTAAAATTTTAGCTGAAGAACATTTCTTCTATTTAAAAGAAGATTTGAATGGTAAAGCTTATAATTCACAAGTTTTAGTCTTTGTTGGTAAAACTCCTGTTTGGGGTTGCTACAAAAAGAAATTTGCGAACTTCGGTACTAGAGCATCTGGGATTGATAATTCTCTTACTTTGGATTTAAACATGAAAGCTGTTATCAACGGCTATGAGCGTATGACGCAAGAAGAAGTTGATCATTTTACCAAGGTATACCAAGCTTATGCAAATTGTGATGTTGAATTTTTTAATAAACAAGGGGCGAAAAAATGAAAGTTACTTTAGTACCAGAAAAAGATTCGTTAACAAAAATTTTAGACGGTACATGTATTGACATTACAGGGCAAGTATTTGACTGGGGCATTGCTTTTAGTTGTCATCCAACTTTAGAACAATGTCAAGATTTTTATGATAAAGTTATGTTTTTGTTTGGATGCAATGTTCAATTAACAAAATTGGTCCCAAATTGGTATAGTCAAACTACTATTGAAAACTTTATCATTAACCACCGCAAAGTTTTTGAAAAATTTATGGAAAAAACCTACAAAGAAGAATATATTTATGATTGGAGCACAATTAAGAATGATTCAGAAGAATTCTATGATGTGTTTTTACATTTAATGGAAAATCTTATTTGTGGGAATTGTTGTGAAGAAGATTATGAAATTTTATGGAATTTATTCATGGAGGAAAAATAAAATGTTTTATGGAAATGGATATTATGTTGTTGATGATGATAGTGGTGATATTATAGCTGGTCCACTATCTGAACAATCTGCAGAAGATTTTGTTGATGAACATGTGAATTGTCATGTTGTTTACTTAGAAAAATATTAAGGAGGTGTAAACATGAAAATTTTTCAAATTATTATTGTTTGTTCATTTTTTCGTTTAGAAGGAGGCCTTGAAAAAGACTCTCCTGTTATTGATGTTAAAAATTTTAATTCTTTTCAAGAAGCTCAAACCCATGTTATTGAACACATAAGTAAACTTAAAAATAAAACTAAAACCGAAATGGATGCTGATGCCAAACAAGAATATTTGCGTGCTGACACATTATTAAAAAATGGTATTATAACTTACAGAATGAATGTTGTCGAAGTATTAGAAAGGGATCGTGGCAATGAGTAAAAAAGTTTTAACTAATGAAGAATTTTGGGATTTGGTTGATCAATATGAATTTAATGATAAAGGTAAAGTAAAGCCAGCAATTGAAATTATTGTTGATGCTTACAAACGCCACAAATCCAAAGATATTGATCAAGCTTTAAGTGATTATCAATTATTAACCAATGGCAAACCAATTACCACTTTTGTTAAAAATCAAATCACTACAAAATTATTATTTAACAGGACACAAGAAGAAATTCTTGGTGATATCTGTAAAGAAATGAATTTACCTTTCGAAGAACCAACTGGTTATGGAGCTTCTTATGTTAATTTATGTTCTGATGTAAATAATTTACGTGGAAATGAGTGGTTGAATGAAGTAAAAGGAAAAATATCAAAAACTCTTTTACAAGAATTTAAAGAATTAATCAAGCAAAAGAATGGAGGAAAATAAATGGGAGCTTGTTATAGCGTTACTGCACATTTAACTTTTAGAAAAGGGCTAGTTCAAACAGGACTAGAAAATGTAAAGGAACATTTACTTACTGGTCGTGGTAGAAATGTAGATTTTGGTTTTGGCACTTATTCAAATTTTAAATCTTTAAATGATATTAAAACAATTGATGATGCTATCAAACTCGTTTTTGTTGATCATCAAGGAATGTGTGACATAAAGCATCCAAATGAATTAGACTATAATTTTAATTCTGCTTTTGATGCTAGTTATAGTTGGGAAGAAATTATATACGATTTCTTCAAATATTTATCTCCATGCTTAGAAGATGGTAGTAAAATGATGGTTTATCCTGATTCAGGTTGTACAAAATTAGTTGTGGAGGATGGAAAATGGAAAGAAATGTAAACATGAAAACTATTGTTAAAATAGGAAGTCACTGTGTTGTTCGAGGAATGGATATTAATGAATATGCGCAATTAGTTGGCTTGCCTATTGAAGTAGAAAATTATGATGAGCTTCGTGAGGCTCTTGATTTAAAATGTGAATCTTCTGGTGGCACTGATCCTCTTTGGGATTTTCCTTTAGATGAATTAGGTGAGAGAGAAGACGATTATTTCTTTGTCGAGTTATTTGATGGTTCAGAACCAAGATATTTTGAAACTTTAATTCCAATTACAGAAATTAAGGAGGTGTTGTAAATATGGAAGCTAAGTATTATTGTGAATATAATCATCCAACAGGAGACTACTTTAAGTCTCCTGTGATGACAATTAAAGAAATGGAAAAAGAGTTTAATTACTCTCCAATTACAGAACAACTTTTTGTTGATTTGATGAAACAAAACTTTAATACACGTAAAAGTACTAGAGAAAGTAATATCCAAATCATTAAAGAAGTTGATGGCGTTAAAACTGTGCTATATGAACAAAAGAAATTTTAAGGAGGTAAAAGAATATGGGACATGCAATAGCAATGCTAACTTTTGAAGAAAATATGCCTAAATCTAAAATTCAAGAACGTTGTGATGATTGGGGTAATGGTAATTGTGATTTACAAGAAAGAGGATATGCCTTACGAGGATTAGGATACTCAATTAATTTTACTTCTAGAGTTTTTAATAGTTATGATGAAGCACATGATTACTTAGATACTACAACAGGTAACTATCGTCAAACAGCGGTAAGATATAAAGTTTATCCTAAAGTTGAACCTTCTAGTACAATTCTAGATTTAGAACGTAGAATTAAAGAATATAAAAATCGTATTGCAGAATTAAATAAACCACATTATGCAAATGTTAAACAAGCAACAGTTAAATGTAAAAAGTGTGGTTCTTCTTTAGCAACATCTTTTTGTGGTAAAACTTATTATAATCATTGTCCAATTTGTAAAGAAGATTTGCGTCCTGAATCAACTCTTCAAAAAATTGAGCAATATAATAATACCATTAAAGAGTTAGAACAAAAACGTGTTGATGAAATAAAGAAACAAAATGCGAAGAATGAAAGTAAAGTGACATATAAATGGATGGTATGTTGCGAAGTTCATTGCTAAGTATCAATAAAAGGAGAGTTTTATGAAGAAATTTATCAGAACTGTTAATTCTTCTGTTGCAGCATGTGAACTTGCTGATTATCTAAAAGAAGAATATGATATTGATAGTGAATTTGGGGAGAACGGTATCTATGTCGAAGAAAAAGATTATGATATCGCTGATAGTGTGTTAGTCGATATGGAAATGGAAAACGAAATTAATCAGGAAGATTTAGAAGAGGAGGATGAAGAATAATGAAACTAAATCAAAAACAACAAGAAGAAATTTTTGCCAGATTACCTGAATTGTGTTATAGTGTGTTAAACACTACTAACGAAATTATCATTGTTAAACGTGGAGAAACAGGTTATTATCCTACAACTTATGAACCTGCAAAAGATCGTAAAGCTGCTGAAGAATGGTGTGACCTTCTTAATGAACAATTAGGAGTTACAAAACCTCAACGTAAAGCTATGGAAGTTGGTTCAATGTTTGGTTTCGATGTTCCTGGAATTAATCCAGACTATTATGATTTAAATAAATAAGGGGGTAAAATATGAAGAAAACCGTTTTAGAAATTTTTAATAGTCATGTTACTGTAAAGGCACCATCTTATGAACATCCTGGATGTCATATGATTAACAATCAACTTATGAGAGACATCGTTGACGATGTTATTGCTCATTTGAAAAATGGAGAGCTTCGTTCAGATGATCTTCATGTAAGAATCGATTATAATAAACCTGGTAGTTCTCAAGGTAATACAAAATTAAAGGGAGTCATCTATATGGCTTCTCATCCTTTAATTGATTGTTATCTTGATGGATTAACAAGACAAAAACCTTCATGCACTGGTCTTAATGGTTGGTGTTATGTTTTTAGTGATTTCTTTTACAAATCATTTAGCAAGCAATTGTCTATGATTAGTAATAGTATTTTGTACATCATGGAACCTGAAAGAGCAGAGAAAGAAATTTCAGAATGGCTTGATGCTAATATGAAACGTTTCGTCCCTGATCGTCATGGCCATGTTGCATTTAGAACTGATGAAGCTGGTGATTTCACTTATTGTTTAAACATGTGGATTAATCTTGCTAAGAAGTATAGAGAAAAAGGAATTATGTTTTATGGTTACACAAAACAATTTCAATTAATCAATACTATTCCTTACAATATTAATACAACTTTTGACAATTTCAGAATATTAGCTTCTGATAGTACAGTTGATGATCCAAATCCTATAACTCAATTAAGAGAAAATTATGGATCTTTTGGAATTAATTTCAAAAATCCTGATTTAACTCCAGATAGAGTTAAGAGTTTAGTGAATAGTGCAGAAAGTAAAAAGTCTCTTTGCCCTGGAGCAAAAGCTGGTTGCTTTGGTTGTACTAAATGTTCAGAAAATTATAATTTTAATATCTGGTGTCATGAGCACTAAGGAGGTGAAAAATGGGCGCAACAAATTTTATTGATTTAACAGGGCAACAATTTGGAGATTTAACAGTTTTACAACGTGGCCCTGATAAAATGACAAAACGAGGTGATGGTATCGTCCGATGGGAATGTCAATGTATTTGCGGTAAAATTGTTTTGGTAAACAGTATTTATTTACGTAAAGGAGAAGTTCGTTCATGTGGGTGTCGACAAAGAGAACATTTATCTGAAACCCTTCGAACAGTAAAAGGAAAAAATAAAAACCATTATGATTTATCTGGAGAATATGGTATTGGATATACTTCAAAAAACGAGCCTTTTTGGTTTGATTTAGAAGATTATGCATTAATTTCACAATATACTTGGTATTATCGCAAACATTATTTAGTAACCACTTATATGAATAAAACTATTTTTTTCCATCGTTTAGTGTTGGGGATTGTAGATTCTAAAATTATTATTGATCATATTATCCACGGAAATACAAATGAAAACAAATTCGACAATAGAAAAAATAATCTACGTATTGTAACAACGAGTCAAAACGGAATGAACTCCTCTGTAAGTAAAAATAATACTTCTGGGATAAAAGGAGAAGTTATAACAAAAAAGCAAAACGATGGGTTGCTTCAATTCAAGTAAATAATAAACCCATTTATTTGGGAAGTTTTAAAGAAAAAGAAGATGCAGCACAGGCTCGTAAGAAAGCAGAACAAGAATATTTCAAAGAATATTCTTATGAAGCTAATAATTCTATAGAAACAAAGGAGATATCATAATGACAAAACAAGAATATTATAATATGCGTATTCAGAATACCCGTTTAGTAGATACGGATCTCGTAGGTAATAGTGCCTATGAGATCCTTGAATCTGTAGTGGCTCAGTTGTCTGACGGACTAGGTGAAAATAATTATTATTATGAAAAATTTTGGAATTTTGTAGATATACTAAAAAACCCAAATAATCACAAAGTAGAAATTAGGGTCTCTAATCTTAATTGTAAAAGATCAGGAGCTTTCCCAACAAGATGGCTTTTCAATCCTTTTCTTTCACAAACAGACAAAGAAATTAAGAAATGGTTTGCAAGAAAAATTAAACAAATTGCAAAAATAGAAGCGCAAGATAAACATCAAGATTTTATTTTTAAAGATAATAATTTTTCTAAAATGGAATATCTTGGTGACTGGACTCAAACAGTTGCAGAAGCTGTAGAAGTTTATAATAGTTTAAAAAAATAGAAAAGGAGGAATTAAAACTATGACAAACGACGAAATTATTGCAAAAGTAAAGGAAGCTGTGAAAGGACGTTATATCAATTTCACAAAAGAAAAAGATTTAGGTGAAGGTTATCGTAAGGTAACAGATATGGTAATTAGACTTGGTGTTGATTATTCTCATATGAGTATTAATGCAAATAAAGAAACAGGTCCTCTACCTTATGGACATTATCTTCCAGGCTTAGAGAATCTTGTTATTGAACACACAAAGGTAGACAAGAAAACAGGTGAATATCTTGGTACTTCTTATTATCTTCGTATTTCTTCATGTACTCCTGAGCATCCAGATTCTGGAGCTGATGTAGTAGCTACTAGATATTATGATGCACAAGGCAGAGAAGTTAGCAAAGAAGAAGTTCTTGCTGTCGTTGGTGAAAAGAAAATGGAAAGTCATGCTTCTGCTGTATATAATGTAAAATTTGAAAATATTATTAAGATTGGAAAATAACATGAGAACTCGTAAAGAATTCAGAAAAATCAAACATATAATCAGGGTATTGGAATCTAACCAATATCCTGGTTATCCTTATTGTAGTTTTGGTGTTATTGATTTTAAGACAAAAGATTGTTGGACTTCAAATTTTAGAAAAAATTTTATTACAGATGAAGGTTGGAATAAATTCGCTTCTCAATTTGAAGCGGGTATGCTTTATCACGTGTTAGATTCTCGTTTTGATCAAAAAGGAAATTTCATATTCAACTCTCATATGGACAATTATAAGAAGTTTTTAACAGAACCTTGGCAAACATCAAGAGATGATGGTGATGATCCAATTGAAAATTTTTATATTGATAATCAAGAATTAGTTCGTTTATATTTTGCTGTTTACGCTGCAATTCGTGAATATAAAAACACAAATAAAATAATGCTTTATATATATGATGGCGATGCTGAATATGTAGATGTATTATTATTTGATACTTTAGATGAAATCAACAAATATTATAAAGACTATGTGAAAGGAGAGTAAAATGGAAGACACAAGAATTATTAATTTGTTTGATGATGATACTAATTTTTTAGTTGAAACAAATGCCCCAGAAGAAGAGATTAGAAATGCAATAGCTCACAAAAATCAAATGCTTGAAAATGATGACCCTAGTTTCAGAAGTGATTTTGAAGAAATGCAGGAATATCTTCAGAACAAAGGTTATGAGTTTGATCAAATTGGTTATGTTAACGAAATTGAAAGTTATTATTGGTAAAAAGGGAGGTGGAAGACATGCAATCATATTATGAAATTAATATTTCTAAAAATGGCCAATTCGTTTTCGCGACAGCTGAAAGAAGCGCTACAAGCGAGTCTTCAGCTAAAAAGTTATTTAAACTTTTAAAAGAGAAATTTCCAGAATCAGAAGGTTATAAAGTAGAAGTAACTTATTGGGAATGTGCTGGTCATTTCGTTTCACACAGATTGTTAGAAGAGGAGATTAAATAATGAGTTTTCATATTGATCCTTCAATTCCAAAACAAGTTGCAGATGTTATGAGAGATGGTTATAAAAAGGTAGATGCTTTATGGCCTATCTCTCAAACAATTTCTTTTGTATCCAATAAAGGAAAATCTCGTAATGGTTATTGTAAAAGAATTTCTACTGACTTTTATAAAATAGCTATTAATAAAGATATTGTTCAACCTAAAGATATTCTAAATGTTGTTGTTCACGAACTTATCCATTCTTATCCTGATGTATTTGGTCAAGGTCACAAAGGAGAATGGAAAAAACGAGCTGCTATAGTTAATAAGACCTATGGGCTTCATGTTCAAAGGACAAACAATTATGAACGTTCTCAAACTTATGCTCCAAAACAGTACAAATATCATGCGTGGTGTACATGTTGCCACCATGAATGGAAATTTGCCCGTGCTCCTAGATGGATGAACCGTGTAGAAGCAGCGAAATGTCCTTATTGTAAAACTCATACCATTCAAATTGGTAAAGTTTTGAAAGTTCTTTAGAAAGGAGGGTAAGTATCAAAGTTGGATGTTTTAGTTTATTTCTTAGTTATTGGTATTCCAATCTTACTGTTTAATATCATTGGTACAATTGCGATGTTTAAAGGAGAATATTATCGTAGAGATGAAGAAACTCTGAAAAAATATCCACATAGCCAACGAGCTAAACAGATTGAAGAAGATCGTAAATCTGGTAGATATAATATCTATGTCCCGAAAAAGGACCGAGCGGACTACGATAAACGTTACAACTCAAATAATAATAAAGGAGGTGAATAAAATGTTCTGGCTAGGCTTAATAGGTTTAATCCTATTTCTTGTCTTCGCATGTGATATGTCACTTGGAGCAGTAATGCTTTGGGTTTGTCTATATTGCATCATCGGAGGCGCGATTGACTTCGCAGTTTGGAACCGCCGTAGACGTTAGTCTATGAGTGAAGGCTTGCCCCTTGCCGTAAAAAGGGGCTTCACTTCCATTGTTTTTTCAATACTTCTTTCACAGAATTGAAAAATTAAATTTCAATTTTGTCAAAGGAGTATTGGGGAAACTCCTAAATAGAAAAAGTGGGACCCTATACCCCCAAGGGTATATTTTTTATCCCCTTCCCACCCTTTTATACCTGAGGGGGTATTTTTTTATTAGGCGGGGGGTATTTTTTTCTTAAAGGGCGCGCGCCCCCTTTTTCCCCTAAAGGGGCCCCTTTTTCCCCCAAGCTGGCGGTTCGCTGGCGGTTTAAGGGGGTCGAATTCGACGCGGTTAAAATCGGGGAGTAAAAAAAATTTTTTCTGGCGGGTGGGGGATTTTTTTTATTTTCGGGGGCCTTTTTTATTTTCGGCGGGGGCATTTTTTTCGCGTCTGTTGACTCGGGGTCTGGCCCCATAGAATATTTCAGCTGGCGGTTTAAAGCGATTCTGGGGGGAATTTTGGGCGTAAAATTTTGGGCGTAAAAAAAAGAGGGGATGATTATTCATCCACCTCTTCTTCGTCTCCAAAGAGTTTTCCTCCAGTTCTGAAGGACAGTAATTTCTTTGGAAACTTCACTTCAACGCCAGAGATCTCGCCTCCCATCTTAAACACCCTAACAACCTGATAAGCTTGGGGGTTACTTTTCTGGAGTCTACGCAATTTAGTAAGCATTGTATTGTCGCATGTATATACGACGGCATAATCATCATCCCTAAAAGTGTTAATAGTTGTCTCCTGATCACAAGCTGGGATCTTAGATCTAAACACATCTGGGAGGGTCAAATTTTCTGCAGAATTTTGTTTTTTATCAGCCACGATTATTACCTCCTCGCAAAATGCGATTTTTCCTGCACAGAACGCGCGTACGAGCGAATTACGACACATAACTATACTTGGGGGTATTCGTGTTAGGGTCGGGGGATCAATTTTCGTAATTCGCGATTTAACGCACTTTTCCTGAGCCTAATTATATTATAGCACATTTTAAATTATCTGTCAAGTTTTTTTCAATGACATTTTCAATGAGGGGATATTTTTTTTCTAATCTGGGGGGAGATTTTTTATAAAAAAAAAGGGGCCGATTTCGACCTCCTAAATTTCTTATTTTCTTAGTCTTCCATTTTTTCAAAAGCGCCCACAGCATCTTCCCACGCCATTAGACGATCAGCGACGCCAATAGGCCACTCATGGATGAACCCACGGATGCAAAGCCCGCAGTCACCGTCGTACATTTTTTCTAGTTCCCAGCCAGGAAGACATTCGTCCACCAGCTCTTCAATTGTCACATACGGACGATCGATGCACATGCAGAAAGTGCTCGCGTATTCTTGGATGAAATCATCTGGCATTACAACAACTTTTTCAACGCTCTCCGCAGGCAATTGACCTTTCTTATCGTATTCACGTATGATCACAGCCCCATCATTTATCGCTTCAACCAACGTATCCACGACGACATCTCTAAACTTGGGGGCAGCGTCTTTTAAATTAATCACCCAGCCCATGTGTTCCCAGTTGTCCCACACAGGATCAACCAGAATTAATTCATATATCTTTTTTGTCGGCATATTATTTTTTACCTCATCTCTTTTTTAATTTCTGGATTTCAAGCGCAATGATGGCATTCACTTTTGGATCATCCAAAGCGGCGACTTGCTCAAAACATCTCCAAATCATTTTTGCAGCTTCAACTTCTTTATGATATGCATATACGGGGATCAGCGAACTAACCACAAACTCAGCTTCGGGGATAATTTCATTATTCATTTCGTCAACAAAATTTTTAACAGCTTCCCTGTTTTCTTGCGCTCTCTTGTTGGCTTCAAAAATTTCATCCAGCGTCTTTTTAAATTCACTTAGATTAATATCAACTCTTTTTGGATCAATATGGTCTCTTGTTGGCATTAATTAATCCTCCTCATCCTCGTAATTCAAATCTTCATAATCATCATTATCATAGTCGTAATCATAATCATCATCATCGTCATCTTCATCGAAATCAACTTTTACTGAAATGGCGGGGGCTTCAGCTCCATT
>JAGCBE010000316.1 GCA_017652345.1 Methanobrevibacter sp. | reverse complement strand
CGCTTACTTTGATTTAGGAATGGATAAGGATAAGGTGGTTGGTCTCCCTATTGCTGTTGGCGGTGGAGTGGTTGAAACTGCACATGGAAGAATTCCGGTACCCGCTCCTGCAAGCTTGGATATTCTCAAAGGTTTAAATGATGATTCATTCAAGGATTTCTCAAAGGGAGAAGCCAAATGCATTGGCGGACCAGTCAATTCTGAACTTGCAACACCTACTGGGTGCGCTTTGTATATGGAGTTCTGTGATGAATTTTTAGAATTCGCTCCTATGATGTCTCCTGAAGAGATTGCATACGGATGCGGTTCAAAGGAATTTGATTTCCCTAACGTATTAAGAGTCATCAAATCCAGAGATGTCAATGGAAAACATAAGGTTTCTGTAATCGAAACCAATATTGACCATATGTCTGGTGAGGAATTAGGGTTCTTGTTTGACTTGCTCTTGATTGAAGGGGCAAGAGATGTTTCAATGGTTCCTATTACCATGAAGAAAAATAGGCCGGGACATTTAATTAAAATTATTTCAAAACCTGATTTGGTGGATCATTTAGTAAATATCCTCTTTAGGGAAACAGGCACTTTAGGTATTAGGGTCTCTGAAAACACCCATAGGGGAGTGGCTGAAAGACAATTCGTTCCTTTGGATATTAATGTAGGCAATCATATTTATACAATCAACTTCAAAATAGGGTTGATTGGTGATGAGATTATTTCTCATAGGCCTGAATATGAGGACTTGCGCAGAATCTCTGTAGAGCAGGACATTCCTTTAATTGAAGTTAGGGATGTTGCCAATACTATGATTCGTGATTATTTGGAAAACAATAGAGAGTAAAAATATTGTTTTTTTATTTAAGAAATTCTTAAATAAGAATAAGAATAATTATTATATGTGAAAATATGAAAATTCCAAGAATAAATTTAGCATTTTTATCAAGACTTTTTATCCTATTGGCCCTAATATTATTGATTTATAATGAATTTAAACTTCAATCCAGTTTGGTTGCATTCATTTCATTAATATTTGCTGTATTGTCTGTTATTTGCATGGTAATATTTGCCATTCGATTTAGACAAGGGAAGTACAATCAGTCTTTTCAGATTGTCGTTGAAACAGATGTGGATAGGGCTTTAAAGGATGGTGTTATCTCTAAGGAACAAGCGGAATCCATTCCAAGACGTGTTGTTCTTAATACCAAAGATCTTATATTAAATGTGATTTTTAATTTTGCAATTGCAAATCATTTTGATTTAATTCCTATTGATATTCTTAGGGAGATATTGCCTCATGTTCCACCTGCCCATTTAGAGCATTTGTATGAGGAATCCCGTGAAATCAGTGATGATTTGAATGATTATTTCAGAGCACAGAAATTTGCAAATAAGGCAGACGTCATCACCAGATCTGATGAGATTAAGGAATATTTAGCTAAAACTTATCCTTGGATGTCTCCTGAAACTTTAGAAAACACTTATGATTATTTCTTTTTAGGAATTGGAAATGGATGATATTCATTTATTGTTCCTTTCTTTTTTTATAATTCAAATAATAGTTTTATATTTTACGAATTAATTTGGAATCAATATTAATGTCATTTTCGGATGATTTAAATATGAATTCTTAAAAATAGCTTTTTTCTTTAATTTTAAATAAGGTGTAAAGAGATTAAATCTAATCAATATTAGACTAATCTAAAAAAAATAAAAGGATAATGGTAAATGATTACCATTATTCGTCTAAAGGTTTAATCAACATTAAGTTGTCACCTGCACTGACAGTGTCACCTTCTTCTACGAAAATTTGTTCTACAATACCTTCCTCTTCAGCGTAGATATCGTTTTCCATTTTCATAGCTTCAAGAACTGCAACTACAGTACCTTTTTGGACTTTATCTCCGGTGTTTACTTTAATCTTAAGCACCATACCTTGCATGGATGCAGTTAATGCACCAGGAATAGGACCTATGTTTCCAGAGCCTTGGTCTCCGATTTGCATGTAACCGGTAGGCATGATTTTTACATCGAAGATATCTCCATCATCTTCTACAGAATATTCAGTTGGAATTGCACTAAGGTCGTCGTCACTTGTGCCGCCAATATGAACTTCTGGGAATGGTTCCTCTTCGAGTTCGCCTTTAAGGAATTGTTTAGCAACTGGAGGTAACATTGCAAGAGTGAGAATATCTTCCTCTTTTTTGATGATTCCTAAATCTTCACCTTCTTTCTTGAAGTTTTCATATTCAGGTTCTATTAAATCTGCAGGTCTGCAGGTAATGCGTTCTTCATCACCAATGATCTTT
>JAGCBE010000315.1 GCA_017652345.1 Methanobrevibacter sp. | reverse complement strand
TAAAATTTTGATTTTTCTCTAAAAAGTTCATTTTTATATTTGTCAAAAAATTCACTAGCTTTTCTTCTAACTAATCTTGTTCCATCTTCACGTGTTACGTAATAATTGTCAAAAACGATTTTATTTTTGATATAAATAGGCACTTTATAGACTTCACCATCACCTTGGAAGCTAATTCCATGGATAAAAGCTTGTCTTTTTTCTTCATCATTCATGTTTTTAATGATTTCAAAACCCATAGATTTTGATTGTAAGTGAAAAGAGTTTATATCTTTGAAAAGTTTCATTTTTGTATTAAGATTGGCATTTTTGATTGTATCATTAAAATCTATATCTTTACAAGCATATTTTGCAACATAATTTATTGCTCTAGAAGCATCACCAACAATTTCAAATGGAAGCATCCCTTTATCACCACGTTCATCACGAGGAAACATGTAACCATGAGTCCATTTTTCAGTACAAACTTGGTGCATGAGTTTATAAGAGACTTCTGAAGGCCAAGCTAAAATAGCGTGGTAATGAGGTCTATGAGTATTGGAGCCATATTCACTTGCAATAAAGTAGCGGATGTTATTGCCACGAGTAAAATTGTTATGGTATTTAAAATACTGTCTAACACCATGAATCCAATTTGTAACATCGGATTTAGAGAAGCAAGGAATTTCTTGATAAGATTCTTCATTTTTGAAGAGTTCTTTTGGGATTTTTGGTAAATTTTCTTCATTATATGTTAAAGTACAGAAGGCTACATTCCAACCTTCTTTTTTAAGCTTTAAAAATTCACTATTTAATCTAAATTTCCAGTCGTTTTGAGTTCTTCTACGGCATTCTTCACAAACACCACATGGAACATAGCCAAATTGAGAAGCGTTTGGATTTTTTGTTTTTAATTTGATATATTGTAAACACATGTTTTAATCTCCTATCTATATTGTATTTATAATGTACGCAGTCTTTATTCAAAATCTTTGTTAATGTCTTTAAGCTTTTCGTTAATTTTCCAAAGTTTCCATGTTAATTTAATATAATCTTCAGCTTTTTTAAAATCGTCTCCAGTTATGTTTTCACCTAAACTTAATTTTTGACAATAGTAATCCATCAAAATTTTTTGAATTACTTCATCTTCAGATTGAACAGTAGTTGCGTAGAAATTAAAAGCAAAATGTTGTTCAGATTTATCAAACCATTCACTAATTGTCATAATGTATTCTCCTATATTGAATTGTTAACATCTTATTTATAATAATTCCCTTACCAGTGTTTTGAAACACTGGCACGTTCCCTTGTATATTATAATGTCACAATGGTTAAATTAAAATTTCATACTAAGTTTATAACAAATGCGTGATAAAACAATTTAAAATAAAAACACGCAATAGTAATAAACTGTTAATGAAATTGACCATTGGAATCTACGATTCTGAAAGTCGTTAAAAGTTAAATACAACTTAGAACTTTCATGATAAGGATAGGTAACACGGAAGTTTCGTTAGAAACTGACGTGTTGTGTGCGAAGCACACTACAAATACAAAAAGAGCCACAGTGGTTAAACTGTGACTCTTAAGATATAGGAGATAATTAAATGGAATACAATTTATTTATAATAGTTTACTTTTTCATGTTTTGAACACCCTGAGAACCACCAGAAGGTTTAAGAGGAGATTTTCTTACAGTGGTAGAGGAACCAGTACCATTATTTATGTTAATAGTAGGAGGTTTATAACCCGAAGTTTTAGGACGAGTAGCTTGAGAGTAACCATAAGCACCGAAACCAATAGGATTAAGGATTTTACCTGGTTCACGAGCCCATTCAGTAGTTAAAGCTTCAACATAACCCCAGAAGTCACCAGCTGCTCTTCTACCTTCAACAGAGTTATTTTGGATAACACGTTCAAGGTCTTTAAGAGCAATTTCAGCTGCTTTCATTTTTTGTTCTTGGGTTTTGAGTTTAGTATCTTCTTGAATGTTAAGTATTTTTTGTTCAGTTTCTTTCCAAGCCATAGTAACTTGTTTAGCTTTTTCACCAGGAAGTTTAGCTAAAGCATCAACAAGTTCTTTATTGTTAAATTGACGAGTAACAATGTCTTTGTTTAACATTCTATTATAGTCATCAACATCTTTTTGGTTAACATTAGCACTAGTATCGAACAAGCTATTGACAGCCATCATACCACCAACGGATAATTGAACTTTTCCATTAGCTACTGCATCCCAATAAGCACGAGCTGAGTCATCCATTCTATCATAAAATTCGGAATCACGAACTTTTTTAGCGATTTCTGGACCTAATTTTTGGAGAGTTTTATTTTGGTCAGTATATTTTTGGTTTTCCTGCCAAATTCTGTTAGTTTCAGCTTTAATTTTTTTAATTTGTTCATCAGTTAATCCAATTTCTTTATAAGTTTTTTCAGCTTGAGCCCACATTAAGTTAGGTTTAAAGCCTTCGGATTTAGTTTGCATAGTGACAAGAGCTGTTTCAGCACCAATTTTACCGATTTCTGCATCAGTTTTTTCCATATCTTTAGCTTTTCGAGCAATTTCTTGGAGTTTAGTTTGAGTATCTGCTTCAACGTTTTCAGTATCAGCACCTTTGATTTTTTTAGTTTCTGCTTCAGTTTTTTCGGTATTAGCTTCAATGTTTTCACGTTGAGCTGTTAATAATAGAGAAGCTGGGTCAAATTCTACGTTTTCGCCCATACCAACGCTACCTTTAGTAACGGCAGGAGCAATAGTAGGAGATTGACCATTTAACATAGCAGGAGAAAGACCTGCCATTCGAGCACCTTGGACTTGTTGACGATATGCGTCAAGAGTATTGGCACGGTTCATGTCATTTTGCATATTCATCAACTGTTTTTCACGATTAAATTGTTTATTTGCATGCCATTCACTTGTGGCATTGCTTATTGCATTGCCCGCTAGGGCTGCTAGAACTGTTGCTGGCATAATAAAAATTCCTATAATATAAAATGGTTAAAATGTTAGAAAAAGCCCTTAGAGACACGTTTCTGTGCCACTAAGGGCCATTCTAGAGAGTTAATTAGGCTTTAGATACAAATTCAGCACCAGCTTTATCTGCATCTTCGTCTTCTAGACCATAAGAGTCTTCGATAGTCTTCATAGGAGCATAGCACTGTACGTCCATAATTCCATGAGACAAGAAGTTATCATCGTTAAAGTCAGAGAAGCCAGGAGCTTTATTACCCGAACTGTTAGTACCTACAACAAGGTCTTTATCATCATGTAAACCTTCGTTTAAGAAGATTCTGTTGAAATTACCAAGCCAAGCATACTTAGTTGGGATTCTCCAAATGTTACCAGCAACTGGCATATTGTTAGTTGTACCACTACGGTTTAGCTGAACATAACCAGTAGAGTTATCGGTAACTGAGGTTTCCTGCAAATAACGCTGAGATTTAACAGCATAATCGTTAATGTTTAACTGTCTATCAAGAGTATATGGTAAGTAAATGTTTCTTTTGTTATGTCTGTTAAAGTCACCATTTACAAGGTTTTGGCAAACTTTAAATTTACTATAACGAGGAATGAAACCGAAACCTTTACGAGTTTGAGCTATAATTGGAGTATCATTAGAATCTCTGTAAGGAAGAATATAACGACAACCAACAACAGTATCTTTAGTGGTCATTTCCATTCCAAGAGCGTCAAAGTCTGGATTATACAAGTTAAATTTATCAAGAGCCTTAAGAGTTGGGTCAAGACCCTGTGTATAACCTGCTTCTGGAACTACAGTAGCTAAGGTAACCCAATAACCGTATTCATCGTTTTCAAAGACGAGAGTATGGTCTTCGATATACTGAAGTCCTTTACCACCAAATTCACCCAAAGAGGAACCTTCATCACCAACTTTAGTATCAGCTGTAGAAACAACGTCACTAATGGTAAT
>JAGCBE010000314.1 GCA_017652345.1 Methanobrevibacter sp. | reverse complement strand
TACCGACCTCTTTAATTTCTTGATATTCTTTTGGTGCTTCTTCATAAGATTTTTGAATATTCTCTTTAGCAGAAAGTTCTTTTTGGAACTGTTCATTTTTCATGTGTTTAGCACCACCGGCAACTAATGCTGATGTACCTAGTAATTGGTTAATTTCATTTTGTATAGCGCCCATTAGATGTAAACTCCTTTCGCTAATTCATTATTAATTTCTTGTAACATATGATTGTCCTCTTGTATTTCTTCACATCTTATTAATTGTCCTTTGAAGAAATTCTTCTCTCCTTCCACTACATAGTTTTGTAGTTCATCTACAATTCCCACTGTCATGCCATCATATTTAATCTTATTGAAATATGCATCTCTTTCCTGTTCAGTACATTCATATACTTCAACAAATGGGAATAATTTATTATTAGCAGTTAAGGCACTAGTTTTTGTAATTGAGTTAGGAAGTGCTTTAACATTACCTAATTGTAGATTGTAATTATCAATAGCATAATCTCTTTGTTCTTTTTGTCTTCTTTCAAGATTATACATATCTAATGCACCACCTACTGCAGAGGCTGCTCCACCAATAACTGCACCTGCGGCTGCACCCCACGGACTACCTGTTGCAATACCACCTGTGATACCACCTCTCATAGCACCTTGGAAACCACCTAAGATAGCACTAATACCTGCTTCTTCTTTGTTAATCTTATTGTTAACATCTAAGTTTTGAATTTGTCTATCAAATATTGCTTGATAATTCTTATTTTGAATTTCATATTGAACCCAAGCATCATCAATAATACCTAATGAGAAGTCACCACCACATATGAGACCTCTAGCATCATTGAAATCTCTACCATATAAATGGTCAAACTTAGGGTTTACATGAATGTATGGATTGTAAGGTCTTAGTGTCATATCAACATTCCAATCAGTTAAACCAGGAGAATCTCCATAACTATTCTTTGCTAAGTTAAATTCAAATACACCATTATAGTTAGGTGAACATAATCTAACCATTGTGCAATCATTAAAGTATTTAACTTTATAAGTATCTGGAACATCACTAAAATCACTTAAACCAACACCTGCATAAATATCAAATGTAAATGTTGCTCTAGGAACTATAGGTATGTAATCTACTAAGTTATTATCAAATATACCTTTTAAACCAATACTGTCTTTAATAGTGTCTGGAATATCAATGTATGACAAAGTTACCAATCTATCTTGAATTGGACAATATGGTAATAATTGTAAGTCTAAGACATAACTAGAACTTAATTGTCTTGCAATGTCATTCATAATAACAAGACTTCTTTCAGCACTTGTGTAAATGTTTGTACTACCAACTTTTATTAAGAAATCACCATAAGGTAAACAAATAGCATCAAATAATGGACTATCTTGTGTTAATTGTGTTGGTGGAACAAAGTCAATTGTTTCTTGATATTGTTCTTGAGGTGTTAATGTACATTGGAAAGTATTGTATTCAACCATAACTTTGAAAGCATTGTTATTAGGTGTTTGAGTTGTTACACCTGATGCTTCTTGCCATACTGTGTTAAGTGTTGAATAAATTGTAGTAGTATCTCCTGTTGAAGTAACATTGTGAGTTACATTACCTGGTTTTAATGTACCTTTATTAAATCTGTAATATTTACCTAAACTATCTTTAATAATAGCACCATCTCTTGGTAATGCAACATAATCTTCAAATGAAATGTAAGTACTATCTAAACCCATTACTGCTGTTTCAAGTGCTGTAAGTCTAGCACCTGTCATTTCAGCATTAAAAGTAGATGTAGAAACCATTTCTCTTTGAGTTTCTAAACCTGATAAACTAACATTCCAGGCTGCACTAACTTGTTCACCACCTCTTTGTTGAGAGTATCTATAGTAGTATTTACTTCTAGACATTAAAACTCTATATAAAATTTGATAAGTAATTAAACTTACCTGTTTATGAGCAGTTTGTGTTAATGGATAATATACCCAATCTGTAATAGGTGTATTTAATTCAATATTTGCAACAACTGGATTTGCAGTATTAATAGTAATTTTACCACTTGTTCCAACATCAGAACTACCTAAGCAGTTTTTCTTAAGGTACATAACTAACCAAGGACAAAAAGAACCATCTCTAAGTAAGATTTCTTGTGTCTTAATTTGGTTAACATTAACATTTTCATTATTATATAAGAATGGACTTTGAATATCTTGAATAATTGCCTTATCAACAAAAATAGGAGCATTAGCAATCTTATCATTGTAATCAACAATAACATCTCTTCTTACAGAGACTTCATATTGTCCACCTCTTGTTCTATTATATTCTAAAATGAACCATCTATGCATGATAGTTTCATTATTGTTAGCATCTTTATTGTAAACAACAACATAGTCATAAGAACTTAATTCTAAGTCACTCATGTCACCTTTACCTATGATGAATTTAGTTGTAATACCGTCACCTGGTACAAAGTTCATGTTGCTTAAGTCTTTATATCTAGCGACACTAGAAACTGTGTCAGCAAGTCTATAATTTGCTACACTAGATTCTTTCTTCACGATTCTATTGAAATAATTGTTATAGTGTAGTAATAAAATATTTGTCATTTATTAATCTCCTTCTC
>JAGCBE010000313.1 GCA_017652345.1 Methanobrevibacter sp. | reverse complement strand
TCTTGGAATTTCAAATGTAATGTGACCAGCGATGTTACCATTAGAAGCAGCACAAGCATCACCTGCATAAATAGGAGTCTTGATAATTAAATATAATTCATTTGGAAGAATGTCAGAAGTAACCCAAGCTTCTCTTGCTTGTTCATCATTAGCTAAATAACGAATACAGTAAGTTTTACCACTTGTGAAACCAGTTGATAATACATTAGTACTAACTGTGCCTGTATATGCTTGCCAATCATCAGAACCTTGTTCAGAATACCAAATTAAGTAAGCTGCTTCTGCACTACAAGGAAGTAAAGCAGTAACAGGGGCTTTATTTAAAGTTACACCAGAACCATCAGCAAGAACAGTTTCGTTTTGATAATCATTAGCATTAGCAGCAAAACTAACACCTAATTTTGATTCAACATATTCAGGTTTCCAGAATACGTCAGTAAGAGTTAATTGAACAGATGCATCATGGTTGAAAGTTGCAACGATTGGAGCACCTTGTCCAGCTCTGATTTCATCTTGAGAACTAGTAATGTTAATACCTTGGTCTGTTAAACTTGTAGCATGAAACATAAATGTTTTGCTGCCATCAGCGTTCATACGGAAAGCAGTTGCTTCACCAACAGAACCTAAAAAATATTTTGCCATATTTGTTTTTCTCCTTTTAAATATTTTTTGTCTTTTAAAAACCTTCGAACTTAAGGAACGTGTTAAAGACTTTAATTACACGCTTTTATTTATATTTTATATTCTAAGAAACTCCCTTGATCTTTTCCATCATAGTATCTTTAGAAATATATCCACCATCAGCATATACATCTTTGACTTCTTTGTAAATCCAATGCTCAGGAGCATCTTTTCCACCACCGCCAAGACCACATAATCTTCCCATCATTTGAAGATTATAACTAATATAATCGTCCATGGTTGAAAATTCAATTAAGAATCTTCGGACACTCATATTATACAATCCATCATAATTAGGAAGACCCATAAATACTTTCATTGCTGCCAACTTCTTTTCCAAAGTCGCCGTTAAATTAGCATTCTTCTGGCCTTGTATACGCTTTTTAGTCTCATAATCTTTTTTTAGATTTGGATCAATATAACTTGTATCCCTATAATCTGGAAGATTTTGGAATAATACAATATTTCTTAGCCTATTAAAATCTTTAAAGTCAATTTTTTGACCATCAATAAATAATTCAAGCTTATGAGTTTGTTCATTTTCCTCATATCTTATAGTCTCATATAATCCATCCCCGCCGCAATGTGGACATCTCACAACGGGTGTTTCATCTTCTTTGCCTGATTCAACAACCTCATCTTTATTTTCTTCTTCGTTTTCAGATTGTTCAGAATTTTCGGAATTTTCAGAAATTTCTTCTTTCTCTTCTTCTTTTTCTTCTGTTTTCTTTACTTCTTTATTAAGCAATTCTTGAACTATTTTCATTGCGGCTTCTTTATATTCACCGTAACTCATTATTTCACCACATACAGGACATCTCATCCCGTTTT
>JAGCBE010000312.1 GCA_017652345.1 Methanobrevibacter sp. | reverse complement strand
CATTGGAGAAAAGGATTCACATGCTACAATCATGAGAAGAGTTCATGATTTAAATCCAAAAGAATTGATTCAAATAGGAATCAGATCATTTTCCATTGAAGAAAAGGAATTTGTTGAAAGCCAAGAGAATATCACCAGCTTTTTAGCAAAAGACCTTTTTGATGATTTTGATGCCCTTTTGGAAAAATTGGACTCAATTGAAGGAAAAGTCTACATTTCCATTGATATGGATGTGATTGACCCCGCATTTGCACCATCTGTAGGAAATCCAACTCCAAATGGTTTGCACCCTGTCGACATTGAAAATATTTTTGAAGTCTTGGCAAATAATGAAAAGATAGACCTTATAGGTTTTGACCTTGTAGAGGTTGCAAGTGATAGATTAGGTGATATTACTGCAGTTCTTGCAGCTAAAATCATTTATGACTTCTTAAGCTTATTCGCTTGAATATTTTCATGTTTAAAGTTTATTTTTTTTAATCTTTTTATTGGAGTATAATTCCTTTTATTTTAGCTATTACTTTAGCTATTACTTAAGTTATTTTTTAAGCTATTAATTCAGCTATTATTTTCAACAAATAATATAAATATTACTTAAACAAATATTTAATTATCATTTATTATTTACTTAATATTATAATAAAGATTGAAATAAAAATTATAAGATAAATTACAAATCATTTTTACAAAATTATAAAAAATTAGGAGATTTTTGATGTATAAGAGAGAAATAGAATTGTCTGGTCATATCATCGATTCTTTAACTCTTCCTAAAACCATGGACATTATCATGGATAACGGAGGAGACTTTGATATACTGGAATTTGATATAGGAAAACGCAAATCTGATACTAGCCATGCTAAAATTATGGTTTCAGCTGAATCTCCCGATATTTTAAATTCTATTCTTGATGAACTTAACTTTATTGGGGTTTCAATATCTGAAATTGAAGAGGTAAATCTTGTCCCTTCACCTAAAGATAAAGTGGCTCCTGAAGGTTTCTATTCAACAAGTCATCATGTTACTCATATTTACTACAAAGGTGAATGGATTCTTGTCGATGAAATTGAAATGGACTGTTTGATTGTCATTGATGAGGAAAATAAAACTGCAGCATGCAAGCCTATTGCAGACATTAAGGAAGGCGATTTGATTGTTGTAGGTAGAGAAGGTGTAAAAATCACACCACCTCAAAGATCAAGAGGAAAACAAGGAGTATTCGAATTCATGAACAGTGAAGTTTCCTCTGAAAAGCCAATGATGAGCATTATCAATGATGTAGCAACCGAGATTAAGAATGTTAAGGCAAAAGGCGGAAAGATTGCACTTGTAGGAGGACCAGCTATTGTCCACACAGGTTCCGCTGGAATTGTTGCAAAGCTTGTTAAGGATGGAATCATTGATGTGATCTTTGCAGGAAACGCTTTAGCTACTCACGATATTGAATGTGATCAGTTTGGAACTTCCCTTGGTGTGAATGTAAAAACCGGTGAAGTTGTTGCACATGGTCATACTCACCATATGAGAGCAATCAACAGAATCAACAAATCAGGTTCAATCAAGGCAGCTGTTGAAGATGGAACCTTAAAAAGTGGAATTATGTATGAATGTGTTAAAAACGATGTTCCATTTGTGCTTGCAGGTTCAATTCGTGATTACGGCCCACTTCCTGATGTAATTACTGACACTGTTGAATCACAGAAATTGATGAGGCATTATGCTCAAGAAGTTGACATGGTTATCATGATTTCAACTATGTTGCATTCAATTGCAACTGGTAATTTGTT
>JAGCBE010000311.1 GCA_017652345.1 Methanobrevibacter sp. | reverse complement strand
TATGCGTAAGATTGTATCCAAGGAATTAAGTCCTGTAATCCATCAATCTTCATTCATTGCTCATGAAGCCCTAAGAGTGGCTCCTCCGCCTGAATTCGATTGTGTTTTGACAGGCTTTAAAGACCATGTCACAACTGTAAGCGTTGGTGTGGAAGCTGTCATTGAAAGGGCATTGACTGAAGGCATAAGCATTATCATTGAAGGGGTTCATATTGTCCCCGGATTTATCCGTAAAGACCTGATGGAAAAGGATAATGTATTGATGTTTGTATTGTCTCTTGAAGATGAGGAAATGCATAAAAGCAGACTTTATTCACGATGCAGTGATGGTTGGGCTCATAGGTCCCTGCAGAAGTATTTGGATAACTTCGATGCAATCAGAAAAATCCAAGATTACATTAAAGATCAAGGAAATAAGGAAGGAATTCCAGTTGTTGAGAATATAGATAGAATTACCACAATAGATTTCATAATTAATTCAATCGCTGAAACTTATGGAGGTTTGAATAATGTTAGAAAAGACAAAAGTTAAAGATCTAATGACAAAGGATGTTTTAACAGTTGACTGTGAAGAAGCAACTGTTTTTGCATTTGAAAAGCTAATGAAACATAAGATAAGTGCAATGCCTGTTCTTAAGGATGGGAAAATGGTCGGTATCGTAACCGCTACCGATTTAGGGCACGATTTGATTTTAGACAACTATCAATATGGTACCAAAGTCAAATCCGCTATGGCTAGAGATGTTGCATGCGTATCTTCTGAAGATACAATTAAGGATGCAGTTTCTGTAATGTTCGATAAGGCTCCTGGAGACAGTATCATTAACCAATTGCCTGTAGTTGACGATGGTGAGCTTGTAGGAATCATATCTGATGGGGATATTATTAAAATATTAAAAGAATACTTATAATTCGTTTTTTCTATCTTTATTTTAATTCTATTTCCATTCATTTATTCCATCCCTTATTCAATAAATAACTGAATTTTTATTTTCATTATTTTAATCTATTATTCTATTTTTACTCTATTTTTATTCTATTTCTAAAAATATCATTTATTTTTTCTTATTTTTTAAAATAAAGCTATTTAAATTAAAATATTTTTTTATTAATAAACTTTAAATAAGATTAGTATAATATATTATAATTGGCTAGACTGGAGGGTTAGGAGTCCTCTGTAAGCACAAATCTCCTTTGGTGCAGTCGAAATAAAGGAGGCGGCATTTGGATTCAGTCATGGCCTGTGGAGCTGATGTCGAAGCCCCGTCCTGCAGGATCAATGGTGTCAGGGATATTACTGGAGGGTAATATTTAATTGACTTTATTGTGGGAACGTGTCAGGCCTGGAAAGGAGCAGCTCTACCGCTTACAGCTGATGCTTGTAGAACCGCGGGGTGGAGTTAGTTTTTCAGATAACCATGGTTGATGAAGGGTGTCCACTCCTTTATGTGCCACTTAAATGACTTTTTTTAATACTTTTAATCAATTTCATCATTCTTTCTTGTTTTTCAATGATTTTTCCATTAGGATAATCCATTTGATATATAATCTATTTATAGTCATAACTAGATAATTAAATATGTAAATAAAGGATTGTTACTATGGCGACTAAATCTAAGAGAATTTTCTATTTTGATGCTTTAAGGGCACTTGCAATCATTTCAGTTATACTGATACATATCTACACTTTAACAAGAGGATATGTCCTATCAGGATACGGTGTCATTCCTTCATTTGAGTGGATCTACACTCAGTTTATAGGAAACAGCTTCAGAATTGGGGTAGACTTGTTTTTAGTCCTATCCGGTGCATTGTCACTTGGAAGGGACTGGACAATAAGGTCATTTCTTTCAAAAAGGTTGCCTCGGATAATATCCCCATTCCTATTTTGGGGAATTGCATTGAGTATAATCCTAATTTCCCTTTCATATTTCCTGAACTATCCTTATATCAAGTCTTTTGATGCAATGAGCATCTTAACATTTATTTACAATGCATTTATGGCAAAATCCATAGGATTTGCTCCATACTGGTTCTTCTGGATGATTCTTGGAACTTACCTGATCATGCCTATATTCAATAAGTGGATTCTTCATTCTGATTTGGGCGAATTGGAATATTTCCTTTCAATATGGCTTTTAACATGCTTATTCACTTTCACTTTAAAGACAGATTTTCCTGTAAAGCTCATTTACTTCTTCAGTCCAATTGGACTTGTGGTTTTAGGATATTACTTAAGGTATACTGAGAGGAAACTCTTGAACAATCCTTATTTTGGAATACTCCTAATAGTCTTATCAAGCATTGCAATGTTGACATTCAGTTATCTCTTATCAACTGATCACAGCTTTTATAATTTTGACAGATATTCATTCCTAACAGCTATTGAAGTCATTGGTGTATTCATTCTATTTAAGAACTTCAATAAGTTCAACCTTGGATTCCTAACAAATGAGAAATCATATCTCTATAAGTTATTTGTTGATAAGGATAGCATTTTCAAGAAGTTTACATTCACCTTAGCAAGGTACAGCTATGGAATTTACCTTATTCATACAGCAATACTCTCCATTTTGTATAGGTCTATAAGCATCAGTCACTTTAGATATACAAGCTATTTCTTGACACTATTCATTTTGGATGTGATAATTTCCGTTCTTGTGATGAGCATACTCTCAAGGGTTCCTCACGTTAATGATTGGATTGGAGAAAAATAATCATTTTAGAGTAATTTTAAAAACCGATTTAAAAAGATAAAATGCTCAATTCTTAAAAAGAAAAAG
>JAGCBE010000310.1 GCA_017652345.1 Methanobrevibacter sp. | reverse complement strand
TCTCTAAACCAATCAATTCAATTGTCATAATATCATCATTAAAAATTAAAAAGTAAAAATTTTCTAAAGCATAAAAAATAAAAGGGGGATAATTGAAAATCATTTCATATTTCCAAATAATCCTCTAATAATTCCTTTTGTAACTTCCCTTGCAGCAGTGTTTACAACAGTTGTAGTTGCTTTTTCAACAGTTGTCTTTCTTGTGGTCTTTCTTTTGGATTTTGTGGTTTGTTTTGCCATTTGGTCCACTGCTGTTCCAACAGCTATTCCAATTACGTCTTCAAGCAATCCTTTTTGTTTAGGTTGCTCTGGTGCTTGGGTTTGTGCTGGAGCTTGCTCTGCAGGTGCTTGTTCAGCTTGATTTGGAATTTCTCTAATCGGAGCATCTTGAGGGATTTCTGATTGAATATTTGGATTGTTGTCAATCTTGTTCAATAGCATTTCATATGCTGATTCCCTATCAACAGCATCTCTGTATTTGCCTCTAAATGAGGAAATGCTCATCAATTCCGCTCTATAATTGTCTTCAATAGGCCCAATATAACTTTGAGGAGGCAAAATGTCCACTTGTTGCACAATGCTAGGAGCTCCTTTTTCTTCAAGAACAGAAACCAATGCTTCACCTGTTCCTAAATTGGAAATCACTTCTTTTGTATCAAATTCAGGATTTGGTCTGAATGTTTCAGCAGCGGTTTTCACTGCTTTTTGCTCTTTTGGAGTGTAAGCATGAAGTGCATGTTGCACTCTGTTACCCAATTGTGCAAGAACTGTATCTGGAATGTCTGAAGGGCTTTGGGTAATGAAGTATAATCCAATACCTTTGGAACGAATCAATCTGACAATCTGTTCTACTTTTTTCTGGAAAGCCGGTGACATATCATCAAAGAGTAAATGTGCTTCATCGAAGAAGAAAACGAATTTAGGCTTTTCCGGGTCCCCAACTTCAGGCATTGTTTCATACAGTTCAGAAATCATCCATAAGAGGAATGTGGAATACAATTCAGGTGCTGTAGATAATTTGACGGAATCCAAAACATTGATCATACCTTTTCCTTCATCATTGCATTGCATGAAATCAGATAGTTCCAATGCAGGTTCTCCAAAGAAAAGGTCTCCCCCTTGCTCTTCAAGGGTAAGCAATGACCTGATTAAGGTGGTTGCTGATTTTTTAGCCACTGCACCATATTTGTTCTCATAAAGTTCAGCATTATCACTTACATGATTGATCATGGATTTCAAGTCTTTGATGTCGATTAAAAGCAAGTTCTCATCATCCGCTACACGGAACACTATGTTCAATACTCCTTCTTGAGCTTCAGATAAGTTTAGGATTTTTGAAAGCAATTGAGGCCCCATTTCAGAGATTGTAACTCTAATAGGCAATCCTTTTTCACCATATAAATCCCAGAATTCAACAGGATATGACTTAAAGACAAATCCCTTATCTGCAAGATTGTACTTTTCCATTCTTTCAGTTACCTTTGCGTTTGGTTCACCTACCTTTGCAAGACCTGAAACGTCCCCTTTCATATCTGCTAAAAATACAGGGACTCCCATATCACTGAAAGCTTCTGCAAGTGTTTTTAAAGTGACTGTTTTTCCAGTACCGGTTGCACCAGCTATTAATCCATGACGATTGGCTAATTTAGATAACAAATAAACTTCTGTATTTTCATTAGCCCCAACTAAGATATTATTTTCTGCATACATGATAACACCTTTTTGATAAAATTTGATTAATGAAAAATTATCATAATATAATTCTTAATTTATTTTTAATAATATAAAAAATAATATATTTTATTTTTATTTTTTCAAATTTTTTCCATTATTTTTTTCAAATTTTCATTATATATTTTCATAATTTATTTCATTATTTCTTAATCAAATTAATTTTGTTTTTCAAATCTTTTTTTTAAATATTATTTTTTCGTTCATTTCAAGAGTAAAAATAATAAATTATATAATAGACTAAAAAAATATATTAAAATAAGATATTTTATTGAATAGATTGATTTTAATAATAATTTATGATTTTTATAAGGTGATGAATTATGTATGAAACCTTAACATTCACTGGTGAAATTCACAAAAGCGAAGAATTAAAGGAATTAATTGAGGATTTAGGAGGTTTTGTTCTTCAATCCAATATATTGCAAATGGAACTTGTATTGAATATGGCAGTTCCTATTGATGATGTGGATATTGTTAAGCAAAAGGCTAAAGAGCTTTTAGGTGAACTATCTGTTGCACCTATGGCTGGTTCTGAAATTGCTATTGTTTCTCCAACCCTTGCAAGACATCACCTTCCTCATGCTGCATGTGACATTTCAGAATACCTAAGACGTTATGGTGCTAAAGACAATATGGTTGGTTTGGCTCGTGGTCACGGTAAAGGAACTGCAGGAATCAGTGAAACTGAAAAGGCTTTGATTGAAGAGCATGACATAGCTATTTTCGCTTTAGGAAGTTTCAAGCAATGCATTATCGATAAGGCTTATCTTTACAATGACATTGACATTCCAGTGATTGTCACCGGTGCACCTGAAATTGACTTGGAAGAATTGCCTGGTGTAGACGCTTATGTTCCAGGATTAGGTAGAATTCCACGTAGATTAAAAAGAGGGGAAAACATAAGAGCACTTAAAAAATTAGTTGAAACTGTTGAAGATCTTTTGGACAAACGTAAAAAGGAGCTTGCTCAAGATCCTCCAATTGCACCTTCAATTTTAGTTAAAAATGAAATTGAAACTCAAGTTCCGGCTATTAAGGAAGTCATTTCTCCAACTCCTGTAACAAGTCAACTCAGTGGACTTAGAGTGAAATTGGATTATGACAAATATCATGAAGAGATTGAAAATGTAGTTATCGGAGACCAAAAGCTAAAAGACATTGCAGATATTAGAAAGTCTCATTTCTATGATTACATTCTCGTAGAGCTATTAACTGAAAGTTCATTAGTGGACTGAACAGTTAAAAATATAAAAACAAATAATCTTATAAAACAATAATAATTAAAACAAATTATATATAATAAATATAATTTTGTTTATTATTTTTTTTATTATTTTATTTCAAAAATTTATTTCAAAAATCTTCCATCATCTTATTTTAATAAAATTATTATCAAAATTTCTAAAATATTAAATTAATATTTATTTATTTCATGCAGAAATGTAGTATTGATTGTGAGAAGTGTAAAAATGCAAGTTATAGCAGACCTTGGCGGAACTCCTGGAAAAGATTGCAGAGGCTTTTGTAAGTTTTGCTACTTTAGAAAAGTGAAACCTCTAACAGAGGCTCTCGGATGTCAACATTGCCCACCTAATAAAGTAGGTTGTCCAAGATGCCTTGAAGGAGTTCAAGAAGCAGGAAAACCATTTCAACAGCCATTGTCCGTAATCAGTGAAGTTCAAATGGCATTGATGATGAATCCTGTAAGGGATGCTAACTTGAAGGTTAACATCAGTGGTTGAGGAGATGTTAGGTGTTATCCTTACCT
>JAGCBE010000309.1 GCA_017652345.1 Methanobrevibacter sp. | reverse complement strand
TTAAGTTCCAGTGATATGATAGGTCAGATTATTAGATTATATGATAATGATTTTGTTTCAAGATGGATTAATAGATTTTTTGATTATTATTGCTGCTATGTTTAATACATAGCAGCGATAAAAGAGTAATTTTATCGTTATAGAAAGGTGGTGTTGTAATTGGCGTGGGAAAATTTTATAATTAGTGACGACCAAGGTATACTTTCAGCAAGTGAACTTGCAAATATACCCGAAACGCCAAATATCGGTTGGTATGGTACAGTTAAAAGTAAAACTTCTCAATCAGCTGTAACAACAGAATTTGAAAGCCGTATAAGTGGCGGAAGTGAAATTGCAAACGATACTAATTATATTGGTAGTGGAAATTATAAAATAATTGGTGTTAGAACTGAAAGCTCAACTAATTATATTGGCGTTAAGTTGTATGATGATACTACTTTATATGGGGATAGCGTAAAAAGTGAATCATCAAGTGGTGGTTATACTTGGTTTCACGGTAAATTTTTTTGCTTAGTTGATGAAAGTAGGCAATACGGTTTAATTGGTATTGTTTGGTCTGATTGGTCACTTAATGCTGGTAGAGGTTATACTAATACTTTGTTACTAACAAATAATAATCAATTTAATACAAAAGAATTGTATTATTCTTGGATATATCAATTATTAAAAGCAAGTACGCCTATACAATATAATTGGCAGAGTGTACCAAGTATTAGCGGTAAAAATGGGATTTTATCGCTAACACATGTTAGAAATGATAGTTTATTGGATGGTGGATCACAGACATTTACGCCCGAACAAGTATATGTAAGTGAACAAACCCGTGTGGGACATTTAATGGAAAATGTACCTATAGGTAAAGCAATAAAGGCTATTTTTTCAGGTGTTAACTTTTTAGGTATATACAAAGACACATCAACAACTAATACTGTTAGAATGGTATTAACAGAACATATACAAAGGGAAATTTTTCAAAGTTCGTTTATTACAGATAAATGCTACATTGGTTTTATAATGGACACAGAACAAACTGCAGGGCGTATTGGAATATTTTTCCCACAATATGAGCCGTTAACCGAAATTTTGACAGGTTATCATGTAGATTTTACCGATACGGATTATTCGGAAACTGATGTTTATAATTGGTTGCAAGGTGGAATTGATGCAGATACACCTGAAATAAATCAACCAAATGAAGGTACACCTGAAGATTATCAACCAGATATACCGATAACTGGTATAACTAAACCTTCATATGGTGCAATAGAAACAGGTTTTACTACTATGTTTAGATGCAGCAAAGGTGAATTACAAAGATTAAGTGCTTTTTTATGGAGTTCATCTTTTGTTGATAATGTTAAAAAGTTTTTTAATGATCCAAGAGAAATAATAGTAGGTTTATCTATTATGCCAGTGTTGCCAGATACAGATGAAGAAGCTGCAGAAATTAAAGCAGGTGGTATTTCAACAGGTGTATATGGTTTAAAATTAACAGATCAATATAAGTTAGATACATATGGAGTAATTGAAGTAAAAGCAACAAAGGGAAATTTCTTAGATTATGCACCTTATACATCTGTCACTGCTCATTTACCGTTTGTAGGTGAGCATACACTTGATGTTAATGATGTTATGGGTAAACAGTTAGTACTTAAATATATTTTTGATTTTCTAACTGGATCATGTGTAGCAGAAATTGATGTATATGATGATGGTGAATTTAAACCAAGATATTTCTTTGGTGGTAGTTGTGGTATACAAGTTCCTACAAGTTCAGAAGATTTTGG
>JAGCBE010000308.1 GCA_017652345.1 Methanobrevibacter sp. | reverse complement strand
ATTACATCCACCATAGTTCCTCTGCGTTCGTGGGAAGCGGTGATATCCAAGATTACAATCTCGTCTGCTCCATCTTCGTAATATTTGGTAGCAAGCTCAACTGGATTTCCAGCATAACGAATCTGTTTAAATTCGACTCCCTTCACCACTCTACCTTCTGGAACCTGTAAGTCACAGTCTAAACAAGGAATAATTCTTTTAGTAAGCATGATAATCACAAAATGTTAAAAATTCTATCTATTTTATTTTTTATTTTATTTTATTAATATTTTTAACTAAAAAGAAATCATTATTATATTGTTAAAAAACTAAAATTTTAAAAAAGATAATACATAAACTAATATGGTAGATAAATTATTTTAATAATATCAAAAAACTTCTTTTGGGCCTATAGTCTAGTCAGGATTATGACGTGGGACTTCGGATCCCAAGGTCGGGGGTTCAAATCCCCCTAGGTCCGTTTTTAAACAAATCAATGCTTTAAAAAAAAGAAAATGAAGGAAAGATTAAATTTAAAAATTTTTATTCAATTGATTCCAAAATCAATTTGCCTTCATTATAGAATACTATATCCAATCCCTTTTCTACACATGCAGATACAATATCTTCCAACTTCTCATATCTTGCAAGTACACTTGCATCATAATGAGTGCTGTCTATCTTTATTAATTGATAACCTAATACTTCCATCATATCACCCCTAATTTCTTTATAATTCTAATAGTATTGGTTTTATTTAAATGTTCTCTTTCTTTTCAATTATTATTGCTCTTCATTCAATAATTTCTTTATCTCTCTCCAGTTAGGACAGAAATTATCCATAAGTGCCTTGAACCTTGGACCATGATTGAATTCAATCAAGTGGCACAATTCATGAATCAGAACATATTCTGTGCATATTGGAGGTTTTTTAGCCAACTTCAAATTTAAGGTAACTCTTTTGTCCTTTCTGCAGTTTCCCCAATTTTTCATGTTTCTGATTTTAACTTCCTTTGGTTCCTTTCCAACAAAATAGGTGCATTTTTCAAGGAAATAGTCAAGATTTCTTTTCATTTCATCCCTATAAAGTTCAAATAAGATCTTTTCTCTCTGCTTTATATTGGACCTTTTAGGAACTGGAAGATAAATAATGGACTTTTCACTGTCATAAAAAGCCTTTTTTGCATTTTCATTGCTGATTAGCTGAAGAGTGTATGGCTCTCCCCAAATATAGTGGGTTTCCCCATCCTTATATTTTATTTTAGGTTTTGGTGGGTTTTCAAGCATCCTTGATCTTGTATCCTTAATCCAATCTATTCTTGACAAAACAAATTCATTGATCGCATCATCGGATAATCTCATTGGAGAAGAAACCTTAACAGTGCCATCCGGCTTGATTCGAAGGTATAAATTCTTTATATTCTTCCTCTCTAAAATTATAGGAATTCCTTCTATTTCAATTTCTTCTCTTTCTATTGCCATGTTATCACTCACAAATGAGGAAAAAGTTTTGGTTCCGGTTTTGCAGGCCGAAGGCCTGGAAAAGCGGATTAGATAATCCTATCATCATTGATTACAATAGCTTCCTTAAAGAACTCTGGAATCAATGACTTGTACAAAGGACTCTTAAGGAGCATTTGAATGTCTGAATCAAGGATATATGTTACGCAGGAATCATCATCTGCTCTCATTCCCCTACCGTAAGTCTGCACTAAAGTCATTGCAGTCTTATATGCATACCATCTTTGGTCCTTTTTCATTCTCATATTGATTTGCTTATCACCAAGATATGGGAACGGTATCTTATAGATTATCTGGAATCTGCACTTGTCATAAGGCAAGTCAACCCCTTCACTCATGGAAGGACTTACAAGAACCAATGGGTTCTCATCCTCTTCAAAGAACTTCAAGACCCTTTCCCTATTGTTGGTTCCATGGGCAATCAACCTGTTGCTGTAAAGGTTATTGATGATGTACTGTTGGCACTTATAGCTGTGAGTGTGAATCAAACCCTTTTCACCTTCATGCCTTTTCAATATTTTCTGCATTATTTCAATGGATTTTGGAGCTGATTGCTTTACCCTATTCTTAGACATCTTTCCAGCTAAGTTTAATTCAATTGGCCTTTTTTCAACAGAGAATGGGCTGTCAACTTGAATATGATAAACGTCACGAGGATCGAGGCCTAACCATTTTGAAAACATCTTATGAGACAGGATTGTTGCACTTAAGAAGATTACAACATCCCCATGCCTGAATAGATAATCTTCAGCATAATGATTGACTCTAAGTGGCTTGAATGAAACCCCATGTTCATCTGCATCAATCACCCAATTTCCAGGTTCCTTTTCAAGATTGTTCTTGAGAGCCTTCAACTTGCCAATAGTGGAGTTGATCCTATCTGCCTTGTTTGTAGGCAAATCCTTTATTTCAATATCTGAGTAATGGTCTTGAATCGCTTCAATCTCCATTATCCATTCGCCTTTTTCAGCACTTTTTAGGGTTTGAGGACTAATTACTTTCTTGATGTCCTTTTCAAGCTGGCGATTATATAAATTAATCTCCATTGTTCTCATTAACTTATCTTCAATGTTATGTGCCTCATCAAGAATAAGCAAGCTTCTTTTTCCAAAGTGCTTAACATAATTCAATTCCAATATTGCATAATCATAATTCATCAAGGTAATTGGAGAATTGATAGCATTTGCCTTCTGTTGCCAGTACTTGCAGTGATCATTTGTTTGGAAGAACACATCACTTCCAAAGGAATCCTGGAAAGCCAAGTCTCCAGTTAATGTTGGATTCTTGCTTATCCCATAAGGACAGAAGAACTTAGCAGACTTTGGTGCTGTTTTACATGCACCCATATCACAGGTAACTTCAAAGCCATCCTTTAAGCAGTCAAAATTGCCTCTTCCCTTTACGAGAGGGAAATCAAACTCATCTGCATATTGCTTTTGAAGCTGTTTAGTCATTGTCAAAATATATGCAGATTCATACATACGGGCCAATGTGGAAGCAATAGCTGATTTTCCTGTACCTGTTCCTGCCTCCAATATGATGTATTTGTATCCTTTTGAAATGGCCTCTTCAATATCTGCAATAATCTCCAGTTGCCCTTCCCTTGGCTTTTCAAATGGGAAATTCTCTATTATCTGTTCTGGAATTTCAGGATATTCCTCTTTCAATCTATCAATGACCTCTTGAGGAAGGTCATGCTCTGCAATATCATAAACCTCTGCAATAGGAACATCCAATTCTTCACTAACGGTTACAGGCTTTCGATTTTCATATTGATAAAGCCCTTTAGCAGTATTTTTAGCCTTATTATTAACCTTATTATTAGTATTATTAGTCTTATTATTACCCTTCTTTTGATAAGGTTTTTTAGTCCTATCTGCAACGTATTTTCCACATACGCAATTTTTCTTTAGCATCCCACAATTGGGACAAAATAATGAGTCTGACATTACAATTATATTAGAATTAAGTTATATAAAAAGGTTTTAGAAAGAGCAATTGAAAGGTAATATTTTGATTAGAATATTGATATTAGCCAGTAAAATTGAATTTAAATTGTTAAATAATAATCAAAGCAAAATAAGAATGAAAAATTTGAATGAAAATAGAAAAAAATAGGAAAAATAGTAAAATAAAAATATAAAAAATGTAAATAAAAAAAGAATAATTAATTAAAAGATTAATTAATTATCTAGTAAGCGAAAGCTTCTCCATCTGGGGATTCCACTAAGAAATTGCAGCAGTCATCACCCATGGTGAAACATTTAACTTCAGTTACTTCAACATCCTTTTTAAGATAGTTTGCAAATAAAGCTTCAAAAATACCTGCATCTAAGTAACAGGTTGGTTTTCCTTTCTTAGGAAGCAAACTGCATTCGAAACATTCATAAGCTGTAATGTTGATTATGTCTCCCAATTCAATTTCGAGT
>JAGCBE010000307.1 GCA_017652345.1 Methanobrevibacter sp. | reverse complement strand
TTGTATATTGTGTTTGTGTCATAGTTAGACAATTGAGAATATTGTGCATAGGTCAAATGCTGTATCTTAGCATAGCCAAGTGTCTGCAACTCAGCTTTAGTGACATAGCTGCTCAAGTCTATTTCAGGCACTCTTGAAGCTGCATAGGCATAAGCATCATCTTTGACTGACTTGCAACTATTGCTTACATAGCTTTGTGTAGCATAGCCCATAGCTTGAATGTTAGAGAATGTTGGGTAGTCACTCATTTTGTCATCCAAATAAGTCTGGTTCAAATATGAAGCATTGTCTAATTCAACTTTTGACACATAAGCACTCATCTCTTGTTTAGTCATATATGCTGACAAGTCAACAAATCCTTCTGCTGTCACTTCAATGTCACCATAACCTACTAAGCTATATCCATTGATTGTCTTCAATTCATTGTATGATACAAAACTCTTGTAGGCTAATGTAGAATTTATTTGTGACTGTACTTGTGATGAATTTACACTTTGAAGACCACCGCTTCTACCGCTACCCATCATAAATTCTGACATCGTCATGTATTTATTTCCGTCAGCTCCTTGTATATAGTTGTATTTGTTTCTTGCTAGTTTAGGTATCTTGTATTGACTCATTAGTTTTCAGTATATATTTGTGTGTCACCGAACTCAATTAGTTCAACTGTATTGTTTCTATATTTTACATTAAATTCTTGAGAACCAATTACAAAAACTCCATCTAATTCGCTTGCATCTGATAGTTGTACCCTACTATATGGAGCATAGAATGTTCTTCTATGACAAGTGTATTTCTTTTTTGGTGTAGAACAATGCCTTAATTGCCTACTTATTATGTTGTACTCTTGTTTTTGTTTTACATTATAGAAAGAAGGGTCTTTTATAGTTGTTACATATTCTGTAACTTTTGAATGTATAGGGTCTTGTGGGTCATATATGAAATTAAGTATAGGGAATGACTTAGATATTGGTCTTTGTTCTTGCCATGTGTTTATTTTCAAAGTGTTCTCTTTAGTATATTTAAATAAATCTTTTGTCTCGTTAATATATTTAATGTCATCTGTTTCTATTTCTTCACTAAGCCACCATTCTGTCTCGTCAGTATATATATAATCAACAGAAAAGTCTTTCATGAACACAATAGGACACCATTCATACCATCCAATGTTAGGATTCTCATAAGTCTCACTGCCACAAGCTCTATATCCGTGTGGGTATAATCTTGGATTATATATTGTTAGCTTCAACTTTCCACATATTGCATCTTCAGGATATATTGGAATACTATAGCCTTCTTTGTCTACTTTGTCTTCAAAGTCTGTATTTGACACCATTGGGAGCCAAGCAAGATGTGCAAATGACTCAAAGTGCCTTTTTCCTGATTGTCCCTCTGTTCCTTCTTCTAACTCATAAGTGAATCTAAAATAGAAAGTTGACTCTGTAGTAGTCCAAGATGAGCCATTCCAATAATTGTCACCTATTTGTAATTTGCATTTCAAAAGTTCAAATCCCTTTCCATAGTTTTGGTCAGCTTTAAGTCTTCTTGGATGAAGCAATGAAGTGTTTCCAGTATTTGCATTATATATCTCATAATAGAATGTATGTGCAGGAAAGTCAGTGCATTCATCTAATGGGTACATCTTCTGCTTTTTCTCTTTCAAATCAGTTATTATAATCTCTTTCCTTCCACTCCAGTTTGGGTCATTACGAGAGTTCCAGTTTGCTTGATACCAAAGTTTTCCATTGAAGTTAATCCATGACACACCGTCGTGTGGTGAATAGTTCATCTCATGGTCATCTACAAACTCAAAAGCAGGTACTTCAAATATCTCATTGTCAATATCTATTGGTTTGAAATATCCTTTTGTGTTTGTAGATTCTGGCAATATTGTATCTGTCATAACTTGGAACATTATTGTTGGTGTCCAGTCTAATTTAGTTGGTCTAATCACATCACCATCAATAGTAGCATAATGGCAAAATGTAGCACCTAATAAATTGATGTATTTGTTCTCAGGCCATACTGTGAATTGTGATTGTGCTTGCATTGAGGTTGAATAATAATAAGGCCAAGGCAATGTAGGTGTGTCAAGGTCATTAGGAAACCACCATTTATGCTTCCACATTGAACGAGGCAATGGGTCAGTACCTAATGCTCCTGACAACCTGCAATACTTTTTCCATACATATTTAGTCGTAACCGTGTCATCATTCCACCACCAGAAAGAAGTTTCTGTATGAGTAAATGTAGCCATTAAGTTGTCAAAGTTCTCCTCTTTGTTTATTGAAACATGTTTTTTCTCATCATATAAGTCAGGCACTATCTCATCAATGTCATATCTGTTTGTGTTAACAGCAACTAAATTATATGTGTCATCTGTTGAAACCTCAGAAGTTCCTCCACTGAAATCTTGTGGACTGAATGTCATAGATTTAGACAAAGAAACACTATATAAGTTATTGTCAAGGTCAAACTGCCAGAACAAAGCATTTCCAGCTGTTGCTGCATACAAATAGTCAACAAACCAATATGCACCCTTATAGCATACCAATGAAACATTAAAGTATTTGCATATCTCTTCAAGCACTTCCCAATAAGTCCAAGGTGTTTGCTCATCGTCATCATCAAAGAAGTTAGCTTCATTGAATGACATGTTGTATAATATGTCATAAGTGTTGTTGAAATTGAAATCATTCACTGCTTTGAAATTGTGTTGAGGCCAATACCATCTAAACCATCTAAATATTGAGTCTTCATATTCTGGAAAGGCATGTATAAAACAGCTTGTTATAATATTATATAGTGACTCATATTTTTTCTCTCCACTTACAGGCAAATATTGCATTTCTTTCAAGGAAGATACACAATCTACACATTCAAGTGATAATGTGTCAATAGTAGTCCAGTCTTGTGAATACTGCATAGGTGTAGCATATCCTCTAAATATGACATATCCATTATCTAAATCAGATACTACAACTCTTACTCCTTGTGGGTCAGTTGTGTACAAATCAAATAATCCACCATCTGACTCTATATTGATGGTGCAAGTTGTTCCCTTTATTGGACTAAACAAATCACTTCCTTCTTGGTTTATGATTACTGGATTGTCTGATAATGTAAGCTCATATTCTGATAGTCCACCTTCTGATGTATATATCTCAAGACGATAACGTGTTGTATTTATGTCTTCGAAATTAGCGTAATAGAACATATTTGTTATTTAATTTATTTGAATTAAATCCTACTCATTTTTTTTGTCATAGTTTACTGTTATAAGAAGATGTTAAACTCTTGACATCTTCTTGTCATAGTTATTAAGGACTCCCTTAAGTTCTTGTCCTTTGATTACAAATTCAACTTTACCTCCTGAACCTGAAGCACCAGCTCCACCATCAAGCAAGTTGAACAAATTCTTTTGTTGTGTTTGTGTCAAGACCATCTCA
>JAGCBE010000306.1 GCA_017652345.1 Methanobrevibacter sp. | reverse complement strand
GTAATTTGGACTTGTTCCCCTTCGGTACACAAGCCCTATTACAACTATTTTATTAAATTATCAAACAGATGTATATTTATTATTTATTATACATTTGTTCATTATCTTAATATCATACATTTGTATGATAAATATGACACCACTATATATTGTGGTTTGTTCTATGAATGACCACAATATATACTTTTTTAATTTTTTGCATAATTTTTGTTTGACACGATTTTGTATAATTATTATTATGTTCTTGCCAGCCAGTTCTGGTAAATATATCACTTCACTTGACTAAAGTGAATAAAGGAAGGTTAAAATGACAACAAGAAAAGCAATGAATGAAGCAATGAAACTTTTTGAAAAACGTGAACCAAATCGTCCTATTAGAACGCTTGCACTGATGGAAGGTTCTTGTCGTAAAGATGAAAACGGAAAAGAGAATTGGTCACAGTTGATTATTTGTATTCAATATGCAAACACACAATGTGAATATGATGAGTTTTATATTGACGTTCGTGAATATGACGGAAAAGTATTTGCTGAACGTGCAAATTGGTAAAGGTGGTGATTAAGATGAAAACAACAAAATGGTATCTTACAATTGATTATGACAAGTTTAAAAAACAATTTGACAATATGTATGACAGTTTGCAGAATGATTGGTTCGTAGAGTATGGAAAGGGTCATATAGACAAGGCAAATGAGATTACAGCGCGTATGCGTGGTATGCAAGAAGTAATGTCATTATTACTTGTTGATGAATCAAGGTTTGCGTTGTTAGATATTGACGAAGTGATAGAAAGTGAAAAAGGAAGTGAACCAGATGAAGAGAACGTACATTAAAGTTGATTATGCAGAACTTCAACGTCTTGTAAAAGGCATAGACGAGAAGTACGATGCAGAGATGAAGAAGTTGTCGGGTGATAACTTAAAGCAGTTAGAATTGGCTTATAAACAGTCAGGCATTATTGATATGTTCTGTTGGCTTATCACAAAATGTCAATTTGTAGTAGAAGGTGAAGACGATGAATAAACTTGAACTTATTAAGGCAGTCACTACGCTCTATAAAGAGTGTAGTGACGAAGGAAATTGTTGGCATTGTCCGTTCTGCAATTATGCAACGGAAGATGACGTGACGTCTTCTTGCGCTCTGGAACTTGCTGGAAGACCACATCAATGGAAATACATAGTACACGATGCTTTAAACTCTTTATTGGAAGAAAAGCATCAAGAATTAAAGAACATCAATAGTCGTGTGGACTTTAAACATAAAGGTTAAATTATGGTAACAAAGACAAGTAAAGAACTTGAAGCAAAGACAAAGACAATGAAACTTGAAGTAATTGTTCGCAAAAGACTGAATCACGTAAACAATCACGAGTTTACTTGTTATGCAGTCAAGATGAAAGACGGTAATTGGCGTGATTTGCGATTCACAAAAGATGTACCAGACGATAAGAAACCGAAGGCATATTCAAACATTTATGTCAAGGCAGAAAACATTAGTTTGGACACAAGAGGAAAATATGTCAAAGTTTGGGTAAAGGCGGTTGAACGTGTTAAAGCACTTCAACGCCCATTGGAAGACCTTTCACAATACTTTGACGAAGAACCAGAAGACTTGCCGTTTTAATGGTAAAGATACCAAACCGTAATGATGCAGAAAACTCTGGACTACTGCGTCACTTAGTAGTAGAAAGGGGTGGTACGTAACATCAAAGTCGGCAGGTATAAATTAGGTGTAAATACACGGCTTTGTTATTATATCTTGCGGTAGTGTTAACCCATAGGAATATGCACGGCAACGTGGCAAGAATAACACAATGTAATTGCGAAGCGGTGGTTTGGGTTGGTTGGTGGGTAATGTTAATATTATGACGATAGAAGAGATAGTTGATGTTGTAAGTAAACATATTATAAACACTAAAAGTGGACTTGTTATCTTGCAAGGCGATTTAATAGCCGATGAACTTCTTGCACTTATGGAACAAGAGAAAAAAGACACACTTAAAGAGCTTGTTGATTATTTAAGCGACAAATATTGGAAATTATGGAGAGAATACACTAAACAATATGAAGAATCACCACAACCGCAAAATGATGATGAAGAAATGGATTCTAACACTTCGCATCTTTTAGGAATAAGTGGTGGAATAAGTATGGTTTTAAGTCATATATATGATGATTTAAAAACTTTTCTTGAAATGGATAAAAGAAATGAAGAAACAAAATTGGCGTAAATTAGGAATAGAAGAATTGCAAGTTCGTTATGGGTACAGTCCAGAACTTGCAAATATTTTATGGGAACGTGCATATCGTAAGGCTTTGCGTAAGGCACGTATAGAAGGCGTTGGCACAGACTTCAATATTTCACGTGAAGTCTATGCCAGTACGTTTTATAATGGTTCACAACTCTTTGAAATAGATGTTCAAGAGATTTCACCACTTGTAAATATTGCAGAACAGTTCAAGGGACAAGATATTGAAAAGGCTTTTACAGAAGCACGTTTTGGCAATATGGCAAAAAAGTATGGTGAAGTTCAAGATTATTTAGAACAATATAAATCGGGACAGATAAGTTATAAGCAATTTAGAGCAAAAGTAAAAATGTTTAGAGATAGCAATATAGAATATCAAAAGGCAGGAAGTTAAGAATGAAAGAAGAGATAATTATTGAACTTATAAAAGAAAATACAATTTTTAATGAACATGATAGAACTATACATATCAATGCTTTTAGAATAGCAGAAACTCTTACTTCAATGATGAATAAAGAAATATCAGTAATAGTTAAGGAACAAGTTGATGAATATATAAAAAATAATAAATATCATTTATCATTTGGTAGTGGAAGAGTACATTATATTGAAAAATAGGTCAATAATGGAATGGCAAAAATCAAGATTGTTCACAGACAAGTTTTTTGTTGACGGTTCTTGGCGGTTAGATGTGGCATATCAATTTCCACATTGTAAATATTTGGGTGCAGATACCGAAACAAAACTTTATTATGATAATAAACTTCTCACAGAAGACGAAGCATATAATTTGTATAAGCAGAACGGACAGAAATGGTGCAAACAAAATATTGAAGTTCGTGCTTATGCTTTTATGTTGAGTGACGGTGAAAGTTTTGCATTGTTTCAAAATTGTCAAGATTTTTTGACTGCTTGTGCTATGTTCAATGTGAACACGGTGTTTTGGTATAATGCGAAGTTTGATTTTTCTATTTTTGATTATTATATGCTCACGCACAATTTCAAGGACATTACCGAAGAAGTAGCGAACAGAAAAACATACGGTAAGATGCCCACGCACACGTTTCAATCCTTGAATGGTGATTTTGGGCAACGATACCAGATGACAATTTGGCAAGATTACACAAATAGACAGAATCAAACAAAGGTACATAAGTTTCGTATGGTAGATATATGCAATATATTTGGTGGTGGGCTTGCAAAGAATCTTGAAGATTGGAAAATCAAAGATAGGCAAGGCAACGATATACGTAAACTTGAAATGAACTATGTTGAAGCAGATATTGAAGATGATATTCAATATATGATAAATGATACAAAAGGGTTAATGTTGCTTGCTGAATCTATTGAGCAGACAATGAAAAAGATAACAGGTTTTTCATTATTTAAAGGTGATTTTATGACAGCAGGCGGATTGGCTAAGAAAACACTTTTAAACATTATGTTTCATCAAAGAGAAGCAAAAGAAAATGTTATGGCATTTAAACTTTGTTTTCCTTTGACGCCAGAACAAGACACAGAGTTTAGAAATAAACATTTATATCTTGGTGGTAAATGTTTTGTTAATCCGTTGAAGGTTGGTGTTGTACAAAAGAATATATATAAATATGATGTTAATTCTATGTACCCTAATCAAATGAGAAATATGAAATACCCTTTTGGTGTACCGAAAAAGGTACAAAACCTATCAAAAATAGACGATAAACACGTTTATATTGTATGTATCAAAAACTTATTTGGTGTACTTAAACGCAATATGATACCCGTTTGGCAAGATGCTTTGAGTGGTGATTATGTTGAAGTTATACGTGAAGCAGAAGAAAGATATATATGGCTTGAAGAACTTGAAGAAATAGAAAGGTGGTATAACTTAGAATATGACATACAATATGTATTGGAATATGAAGGCAAGAGTCCTAAGGGTGCTAAAAATTATGTTGATACCTTTTACAGAATTAAAGGAACTTCAAAAGGAAGCATCAAGCAGGGTGCAAAATTGTTACTTAATAGTGCATACGGTAAATTGGCACAAAAAATTGAACGCCAGATTTGTGTGTATGAACTTGATGAAGAAACAGGTTGTGTTCATTTGGTTAAGAAGGGAACAGAAATTGACGAACGTTCAATGTTGTCCGTGGTGGTTGGAAGTAGAATTACAGCCCTTGCACGAGTTCATTTGTTGACCTTGATTAGACTTTCATCAAATGGAAATGTTAGAGATAATTTTTGCTATTGTGATACAGATAGTGTACACAGTTTATGCAAGTTTGATGACACTAAATATGTAGATGACAAAGAACTAGGCAAATTGAAATGTGAAGGCATTTATAACTTTGCATTATATCTTGCACCAAAGACATATTTACTCTGGAATAAGGAAGAAGGGTACGAAGTTCATTGTAAAGGTGTAAACACAAAAGTTGTTAAAAAAGAGATAGGTGATAAACCTTTTAGTGAAGCAGTTGATATATTTAAACCGAACAGAATGTTTAGATGCTTATGTGGTTTAAACGTCAAAGGCGGAAAAGCGTTGATATATGTAGACAAAATGATACTTAATGACGAAAATCTAGTCATAAATAAAAAAATGTTAGAAGATTTAGAAGAAATATATGAAGATGATATTGACAATTTAGATTTATAGTATTATAATTTTATATGGGAACAGATACAGTCTTGGTTTTTGTTTTCATTTTGACCGCGCTTTGACGGCTGAGCGTTCAATCAACCGTCAATCTTGTATGAAGGTGATGTTCTATGGAATATTTTGACTTAACTGATGAAAATCTTTGGATTAAGATTTTACAAATTGTTGTTTCCGTTATTTCAATTATTGTAGCAGTTATTATTGCAATACATAAAAGAAAAATTAAGTTTGATACTTTGGTTGATTATATTGAAAAACTTATGATTGAAGCAGAACAGCACAAAAATTATAATGGTGCAGAAAAACTTCAATTTGTATTAAGTCAACTTTTTGAATATTGCGTTCAAAATCATATTAAGTATGACAAAGAAAAGTTTATCGCAAAAATTGAAAATCTTATTGAATTAACAAAACAAGTAAATAAAAAGGAAAATCCGTTGTTATGAGTGAAGAAAAGAAACAAGAACAAGAAGACGAAGTTTTGAAGGCTGTTAGAGAAGAATATGAAAAGAAACTTGAAGAACAGCGCAAGGAACTTGAAGCAGAGAAACAAAAGGCTCTTGACGAACAAGAAGCAAAACACGTCAAACAGATTCGTGCATTGTTAAGTGGACAAGGCAAAGGAATGAGTGATGACGAAGAACAAGGGCAGGAACAAGAACCTGCTAGCAAAGAAGAAGCATTATATGCTGATTTACAAGAAAGATTTCATTTAAAATAAAATAAAAGGAAGGTAAAATCTATGCCAGTAACAATCAATTATGGCGCAGGGCAAAGTGCAAGTGGCTATTCACCGAACGTCTATGAAGAGTTTGGTATGATTGGCAAAGTTGCACAGCAAATTATTCGTGACGTAGAAGGTAAAAATCCGCTTGCTGTCTTTGATAAGATGCCAGTTGACAACGGTGATACAATTGAACAAGCAGTTGTTAAACTTGTTGAAGCAACATCTTATGATGCGACAGGTGCTGGTGCTTTGTCACGTGATACACGTGTTAAGTTGGCAGTTCAATATTTCAAGAACTGGTCAAGATTCACGTACAAAACAACTGTTGACATCGCAAAGATTCGCAAAGTTTTGATGAATGATAGGGGTGCAGGTGATGTTGCAGAACGTCTTGTTAGTGAACTTGCACAATCTCGTATTCACGATAAGTTCCAAAATCTTAAAGGACTTCTTTATTGGGGTACAACTTATGATTCTTGGGCTTATGTTGACAACACTTCTTTGCTTGTCAAGAAACCAGATGTTGACCTCGTTAATGGTGAAACTAATTACAAAGGCATCTTGAAACAAATGAAGAATATTGTTTCTGGTATGCAATTTGTTAATACTGATTTCAACAGAGCAGGCATCAAGAGAAGCACAAGAGCAGAAGACATCTATATCATTATGCCGTATACGTTGAAGAACGCAATTGACGTTGATGAATTGGCAGGTGTGTTCAATCTTGAAAAGGCAGAACTTCGTAGCAAGATTATTGAGATTGATGATACAACTCATAAGTTCGTTTATATCGTTGATAGAAACGCAGTTCTTGACTATACCAGACTCTTTGAAATGGCAGACCAAAAGAACGCAGACGGTTTGTTCTGGAATTACTTCTTGCACGTTGAAGACCTTTATGCGTTGTCACCACTCTTTGACGGTTGCTTCTTTGAGTATGACACAACACCAGCAGAAGCAGGTGGTGAAGGCTAATAGGTGAACTATGGCAAACAATTCACGTGATGCAAGGCGAATTGCCGAAAAGAAACGGAAAATATATGTAGATAACTATCGTAATAGATTTGCGATATTGTTTCACAATTCCGTTAAAGTTTTGAATGCAGGCGATTTGCCAAAGAGATATTTGTTGCGTGTATTGTTGGAACACGGTGGAATTGCCTACGATAAACAAACAAAACTTTATTTGCGTTACGTTAGAAGTGGTATTGACGTTTACGGCTTGCCACAAAACTATAATCTAATTGGGTACAATGGATTTACAGTTTGGCGTAACGCAGATGAAGTTGTCATACTTCGTGCAAATGATTTGAAATACCCTTTGCAATTATATCTAGACCAGCAGATTGAAAAGATTGTTGATTTTGATATGGCAATTGAACAGAACCTTGAAGCAATCAAAACAATGACGGTTGCGGAAGTTCAAGACCAGTCCACAATGCTTTCAATGGCAAATGAGATTGACAGCAGGCGTGTAGGCGCAACGGTAGTGTTTCAAAACAAATCCGCTATGACAGGAAATGAAGTCAAGGTACAATCCACAGGCGCACAGTATCTTGTAGACAAGTTGCTTGAAGCAAGAAAGGAAATAATGAACGAAACCTTGCAAGCAATTGGTTTGAGTGTAGCGAACACAGACAAACGTGAACGTGTACAGACAAGTGAAATTATTGCTTCACAACTTTACACGAAAGACTGCATACAAACGTTGATTGACACGTTCAACTATGATGCTGAACAAGGTGGTATTCCTATTAGACTTGAAGGCAACACGGCAGTTTTAGATGCCATAGACATTGAAGAAAATGAAAAGGAAGGTAACGAAGAATGATAAATTATACCCCTTCGGCATTGGACTCAAATGAAACTCTGTTGCAGGCTTTGCACAGAATTGAAAAATATTTGAAGATCAATCCTATTTATAAAGTTTACGCAGTAGATGCAAATTATTCTGCTGATACACAACAATATGATTTGACAGATATTGTAGCAAGTGAATCAACTCTTGCAGAAGGCGATGTTGTTTTCTTTAAAAACAATATTTATGCTTACGTTTCCGCAGTAGGAAGCGAAGTATTTAGTGTTTCAAATGCAAGTTTGTTTAAAGGTGAACAAGGCGAACGTGGTTTGCAAGGTGAACAAGGGCAAGCAGGTGCAGACGGTAAAACTGGATTGCAATATAATTTTATTATTCAATCGTCATCAGTTCCTGTTGCTAATGCTTCTATTGCTCTTGCATCAGGCAACTTTAATAGAACACCACTTGTCAATGAGTATGTAACTTGCTTTGTTAATCATCTTACAACAAATGATGTTTATCTTGTATGTGGTTATATTGAGTCCGTTGTTTCATCTATTGCAAATCTTAAAGTACAGCAAGTATTTTTGATTACAGGACAAAATGGTGAAGACGGTGCACAGGGTGAAGCAGGTGAAATTGCATTGATTTATGATAAGACAATTTCATTTACAAAAGGCTCTGGAACGTCACAACTTGTTGATGTTAGTTTGGCATTTGAAGATTTTAGTAGAGAACCAAAACCTAATGAAGACTTTATTGCACTTCTTTATGATTCAACTTCACAACTTCAATATATTGCACAGTGTGAAGTACAAACAAAGTCAAGTACAGCGGTGACACAAATTGTCGCAAGTGATATTGTTAGATTGACAGGTCAAAACGGTGCAAACGGTAAAGATGCTTTGTATAAACTTAATACATTGAGTTCGTTAGTTGCAGGTGACCCGTATCATACTTCAAAAAATATTTCTATTCATCAAAATAATGTTCTTCTTTGGAATAGAATACCAGTTGCAGGTGATTGTTTCTATATGTACTATCATGACATACCGTCTTCAAAATATTATTTCCTTGGTTGTACAGTAACAAGTGTTAGTGAAGTAAATAATAATGTGGTTGCCTATGTTGAAGAATCTATTGATATGTCACCACAAGTAAGCAGTGGAAAATATTTGCATAAAATTGTTGGTTCTGTTTCTTCTGGTAGTACACTTTATAACTATGTTATAAATATCATTGATGAAACAAGTACACCGTATGACACACCTTTACTTATTTCACAAGCATTGAAAAATTATTATGGTGAAAATGTTTGGGGTGCGGGCAATATGGCAGGTTCAAACAGTGGTACAACGGGCGTTGCAACACTTTGTCGTGGTGACGGTGTAAGTTCTTATTTTCAATGGCTTTTTAACGGTTCTGGACAAGTTAATACTAATGGCGGTACTATTACAGATACTGTTGTTGCATTATAATTTTCTCTTGCATACGCTTTGCAGGCTGAGCGTTATCAACCTGCTACAAAATTATGAAGGCATTATATACAGAAGTTTTTAGTGATTTTCTTGAAAGAAATGAAGACAGTACAGAGTGGCAAGCAATTGTCACGAAGTTTGGAAAGTTCCCTGCATTTAACTTGCAGTCG
>JAGCBE010000305.1 GCA_017652345.1 Methanobrevibacter sp. | reverse complement strand
CGCTATTTTTCAATCAGGTATTTGTTCGTTTATGATAAAATAATATATTTTTTTAGAGCTTTTTAATACATTAAATAATTAAAATAAAAAAAAGAAAAGGAATAAAAAAAGAAAATGGCGGTTTAAAAAAATTAAATTAAGATTTGGTTGAAACGCTTTGTGTAAAAGCACTTAATCTAGAAAGCAACAATCAATATCATAATTATTACTAATGAAATAAAGAACACGATTGTTCCTTTTACTAAAACATCTGCATCCTTATCTGAGTATAGCACAATTCCATATGACAATATCAATGCAATTATTAGTTCAGCAATACCTAAGTATCCTGTAGGAACTTTTATTATTTTTCCAAGGATAAATCCAATTAGATATGAAATAAGGACTACTACAGCAACAGATGCTATAGGATTAGCCAATATAGGCTTTAAAATCTCTCCCCAAGGCTTGCTTGGCTTTTGAGGGACATGTCCTCCAAAATTGCTTAAGGCATTGTCAGAAGATGAGAAGAAGCTATGGTTGCTCGCAGGCCTATTGCTTCTTTGGCTAAGTGAGCCAGGTCTTCTATTGCTTGAAAGGGAAGGTGCCCTTCTCCTTCTTGGAGCCTGTTGCTGACGACTTGCAAATAGTGTGCCAGTTGGGCCGGAATAGTTGTCTCTTGGAGTTTTATTTAAGAACTCAGCACGGTATAGGTCATCATCATACTCGCTGTAATGACTTAATTCCAATCCGCCGACTTCATCCTCATAATATTCCATGTCTTCAGAGAATTCCTCATAACCTTCATAAGCGCCTTGAAGTCTGTTATATGACCTGTCATCATCATAATCCCTGTAATTGGATGTGTTGTCAATATACTCTCTGTTAACATCCCTATGATAGAATGAATCGCTATCAATATCTGTTAATCTGTCTGATCTACGATCTAATCTTGGTTTTGTCTCTTTGTTTTTGTTTGAATACTTTTTAGCTAAAGTGACAAGGTTGTTTCTATCGATCAGTTTGATCTTTCTCTCTTCAGCATATCTTTTTGCTTGAGATGAAAAACCGGAACTGGTTACAACAGCTACTTTGGAGGCTCTAAGTTTTTTACCAATAACTTCCATTTCCTTTAAGACATCGATTCCAACTTCCCAGTCCTTATCGTAGTTTTTACATGCAACCACTAAACCAAAATCTCCCATTGAAGTTTGAAGGATTGCATATATGTCTACAACCTGTTGTGATGTCTTAAAATTTTTATAAACTTTAAAGCCAGAATCTTCAAGAACTTTAGCTATAAAATTCACTAATTGTGGCTTTTCCACGGTTTCACCTTATCTTAATTTTAATATAATATATTTATATTTTCTCAATATATAATTTTTATTAAATTTTTCTAAAAATCCAATCAACTTTCACTTAATTCATGTTCCATTTCCATAATTTTTTTCATTTTTTCAAATTTTTTCATAATATTTATAATCATGAAAATATATACTATTATTAGTTATATAATCTAAAAAAACAATTGAATTTTGAAAAATGAATTTGAAAAATTTAGATTATTTTTAATTATAATTTTAAGGAATCGTTTATTATGTTATCTATTGGTCAATGTTACATAGATTTTGTTGATAAAATCTTAAAAGAAGGTAAGGAAACCTATAAGGACAGTGATCATCATTTAAAGGAAAGTCTTGGTAATTATTATTATATTGATGATCCATTGGATTTGAAATTCAGAGCTAAATATCAACACATGACTCCTGAATTGATGTTGGAAGAGATTAAAAGCGGAAAATTTGATATTCCTTCATGTCCTATAAAAGGGGACGCTTTGTATGAATACGTAAAATCCTTTGAAATAAGGGATGATCAAGGTTTTGTTTACACTTACCCTAATCGTATATTGGAGCATTTTGGCGTAGACCAATTTGAAACCATGAAACAAAGAATCTTGACTGCAACAGGAAGTAACCGTGCAGTGGCTGTTACAATTGACCCTGCATTGGATGGAGATAGGGAAGACATTCCTTGCTTACAGGTTATACAGATTCTCGTTAGGGATGGGGAATTAACCATTCACTGTTTCTTCCGTTCCAATGATATTTTCGGAGCATTTTATTCCAACATGTTTTTCATAACATACATAGGAATCAAAATGAAAGAGGAAGTAAATAAGGAAATCATGGGAGATAAGCTAAACTTCGGCGGTCTCCATTACCATTCCACTTCTGGCCACATATACAGCAATGACATGAGAGCAGCCAGAAAATTGATTTCCGCAAACAAATAATTTTAGAGCTAATATTTTTAAATTAGCTTCTTTTTTTATTCTTTTATCTTTTGAATAGTTGAGGAAATTTGTTTAATCAATATTTTTTCTAATTTTTATGTTTGATGATTCGTATGAAAATTTTATTATCTAATGATGATGGTGTAGATGCATCCGGCATTTTGGCAGCTAAACAGGTTGCTGACGAATTTGGAGAGACAATTGTGGTTGCGCCATCAAAACAGCAAAGCGGAATAGGTCATGCATTGACTCTTGTTGATCCCATTAGAGTAAATGAAGTAAATTTAAGGGATGGGGATATTGGATATGGAGTCACTGGAACCCCAACAGATGCTGTAACCATTGCAGTTTATGAGCTTATGGATGAATGGCCTGATTTGGTGATTTCTGGAATCAATACAGGTAGAAACACTGGAAAGGGAGAGCTTTCAACTTCTGGTACTTTAGGTGCAGCATCAGAGGCAGCTTCTTTAGGAATTCCAACAATTGCTGTTAGCCAACACATTCCAAGTGATGACATCAAGTTCGATGAAGGAAAAATCGAAATTGACTTTTCAGCAAGCCAAAGGGTTTTAAGAGACCTCATTCAAAAGATCGTTGACAATGGTTTTCCTGAAGGAGTGGACATTTTGAATTTGAATGTTCCTGAAGATCCTCATTCATACAAGCCGATAATTTGTCCTTTGGCAGTTAGAATGTATGAGCCGGTTGTGGAAAAGCGTATAGACCCAAGAGGAAGGCCTTACTATTGGATCAATGGCAAGCCATATATGGGCAACTCTGAAAATAGTGACGATTACATTAT
>JAGCBE010000304.1 GCA_017652345.1 Methanobrevibacter sp. | reverse complement strand
CACCAAATGCTTCATTGATACAGACATAAATCAACAGAATAACTGCTGCAGTGATTAGAGCGACACAAATCACTAAAAAGGCAATCAATTTAATATCCAAGGAAAAAGTAAAGATTATTCCAATGATTGTCAAGATAGCAAGTATAACAAATGGAAATGTATCTAAAGCCCTATCTGCAATAACAGTGGCAAAAGTGTCTTCAAATTTAAAATGTCCCTCTTTTGCCAAAAGATACGCCCTTACAGGTTCTCCACCACCACGACCACTTGGAGTGATGTTGTTTACAGCCAAGCTCACTAAAACCATAGGGAGTGATCTTTTTATTCCCAAATCCATATCAGCTGTCTTGTTGATGATGTTCCATCTCCATGTGTATAAAAAATAAGTAAAGATTTGTATAACAATAGCTAATAAAACAAGCCATAAATTAGATAGTTTTAGAGCTTCAATGACTTCATCTATACCAATGAAGTACAGCATGACAGCCATTATTGCCAAACCAAATAATAAGAATATCAGGACTTTCTTGTTTTTCATCTTATCAACTACTGTTCTTAATTAATAATGATTTAAAAAATTCATGATTTAAAAAAATTATCATTATATAATGATAAAATAATCTCATCAATAGAATATTTAATAAATCTTTTATTTAAAATTATATATTTAACTTGGTATAGTTTGTAAATATAAAAACTAACCAAAGAAAAATCATCCCCAAATCATTCTTAACCGAGTATAGTTTGTAAATATAAAAACTAAACTATAATAATATTTAAATATATAAAAGATATAATCAATATTTGTATGAAAAGGAAATATATCACTAAAGACGATTTGTTGATAGTGCTCCATTATTTAGGCTACATTATGCAAGGGTTAGGTGTTGTTTTATTGGCGCCTATTCTAGTTGCATTAATCTATGGGGAGTACATTAAAGTTAGCGCTTTTTTAATTCCTTGCTTTATCTCATTCGTTTTAGGAACTGCTTTCACAAAAAAATTAAAAAAATACAGCAAGCTTAGACTGAAGCATGGAATGCTGATATCATCCTTTGCATGGCTATGGGCTTCATTGATTGGAGCTTCAATCATGGCTCTTTCATTAGATATCCACTTTGTTGATGCACTTTTTGAAAACATGTCTGCATGGACAGGTAGTGGAATGACTTTTTTTGTAAACGTTGAAATCTTGCCTAAATCCATCTTATTCTTGAGAAGTATGGAACAATGGATAGGTGGATTGGGAATTGTAATTATATTTATTGGAATTCTAATCAGATCAGGTACTGCTGCATCAAGGTTATATAAATCAGAGGCGAGAGAGGAAAAAATCAAGCCAAACATTGCAAATACATTAAGAAAATCTTTGGAAATTTACTTGATTTATACCGCTGCAGGAATAGTTCTTTATATTTTAGCGGGACTTCCAATCTTCGATGCAATAAATCTTACATTTACCAGCATTTCCACTGGAGGAATGTCAATTAAAAACGCAAATGTGGGATTCTATCAAAACAACTTGATTTACATAATCACCATGGTTTTAATGATTTTAGGTGCAACAAGCTTTTCAGTCCATTACAGGATTGTCAAAACAAAAGGAAAATCCGTTTTAAAGGATGTCCAATTCCAATTGCTTATTTGCTTGATTGTAATTGCAAGCGCATTTATTCTAGTTACAAATAAAATGGTGCCTATAGAGGAATTGTTCACCATTGTTTCCGCAATTACAACTACCGGTGCAAATGTAGTTCCTCCATATGAACTTGCAACATGGAGTGGCTCATCACTTATTATTCTAATGGTCTTAATGGTTATCGGTGGTTCTTCAGGATCCACAAGTGGGGGTTTAAAGCTCATTAGGATAATCACTGCACTTAAAGGAATGAACTTAACTGTCACCAACCTGGTTTCACCGGAAGGAAGGGTTGTAAGTACAAGGATTGGTGGAAAGAAAATAAATGAAAGGGAGATTAAAGAGGCATCTGCATATATAGTCATATTCTTTATGTTCCTCGTATTCGGATGGATTATGATGACAATCTATGGCTATGATCCATTTACAGCATTGTTTGACGTCATCTCATTGCAAAGCAATAACGGTTTAAGTACAGGCATAGTCTTTGGAGGATTGCCAATACCTTTAAAATTAACATTGATATTCCTTATGTGGATTGGAAGATTGGAAATCATACCAGTTTTAGTGGTATTTAGAACAATTGGCGGATTGATAAACCCATCAAGAAAAATTAAAAACATAAAGAAAACCAGTCCAAATGAATAAAAAACACCATTCTTCCCCTTTAAAATTCCTTTAAAATTCGTTAAAAATTCCCTTAAACTTCGTTTAAAAATATTTAAATTCATTTAAATCCTATAAAACTCCATTAAAACTTAAATTAAAGAATATCTCTGCTTTTCTTATTGTTTTAATAAATAAAAACTAATTTTGGAATTTACGAAAGATTTATAAATATAAATTAAGAAATTAAAACAATATAATAATTTTATAAAATTTTAAAAAAAATTAAAAAAATGATTATTTAAAAAATGATTATTCTATTATAAATTATTATTAAAAGATTTAGAAATATAATGTTCATTTAAAAAAAGTTTTTAGGTGTTTGTTATGTATATTGTGATTATGGGCGGAGGTCGTGTAGGGCTTTCCCTTGCAGACCGTTTAATCATTCATGGTTATGATGTAACAATTATTGAAAGCAATGATGACTTATGTGATCAAGCTTCAGAGGAATTGGATGCAATGGTGATTTGTGGTAATGGAACCGATACAAAAACATTAGAAGAAGCTAATATTGAAGATGCAGATGTTTTTGTAGCAACCACCGGTAATGATGAATCTAACCTATTGTCCTGTATTCTTGTTAAGGAATATACTAATGGAAAAATCATTGCTAGAGTAAGCAACCCTGACCACGAAGAGGCATTTAAAAAGGTTGGAATCGATAAGGTAATCAGCCCTGAGAGAACTGCAGCGGGATTCCTCGAGAAAGTAATTACAAGACCAAATGTAGCAGACTTAACAGCATTTGGTGCAGGTAATGCAGAGATTTTAGATATGACCATTCAAAACCCTAAGGTATTTGGAAAGAAAATTTCTGAATTCTCTCCAACCAAAGATTACATTATCATCTCTAAAAATAAGGATAATCACGAATTGGAAATTCCTCAACCTGACGACATTTTAAACGATGGGGATAAGATTTCAATTCTTGTAAAAAGAAATGCCTTTGAAAAAGCTGAAAAGAAATTTATGGGCGCTGGAGGATTATTTGGATTTTAAATCCCCAATCCCTCTATTTTTTTATGAACGAAATATTTATTCGTAAATATTAAAACTAATTAATTTTTCAATAAAAAAATGGAATAAAATAATAATTATCTTATTCCCATCATCATGCAAGACATTTCAACATGCTGATTGCCGTTATTCACCCAAGGGCCATGGCCTGGAAGCAAATATTCAACATCCAACTCCTTTAAACGCATTAAGGATTCCTTCATGTCATTTGGATCTCCACCAATATCCATACGACCTACTCCACCATTTGAAAAAATGGTATCACCGGAAAT
>JAGCBE010000303.1 GCA_017652345.1 Methanobrevibacter sp. | reverse complement strand
TGCAACATAACCATAGATTTAGGCCATGTCAATACCTGTGAAGATCAGGAAAGTTTCTTCAAGATTCCTAATATCCTATATAACCACATAAATGACAATGATGGAAAAAAGGATAAGCACCAAGCAGTAGGTGACGGAACTCTTGACTTGAATCTGTTGAAGCATGTGAAGCATGGAATTATCGAATTGAACAATTTCGATAATGTAATGAAAAGTAAAAAAGTGATTGAAGATTTCTTAAGCGAAAATAAATGATAAAAAAAGTGAAATAAAAATAGTTTAAAAAAAGGAATGATTCTCTCTAGAAATCTATTTGAAGAACTTCGCTAATGTCTTCAATTACAAAATCTGCATATCCTTTTAGTTTATCTGGGAAATCACCATCTTTCTGTTCAGTTGTAAGAATAGCTGTATCAGCTTGCTCAAATGCTAAAATGTCATTTGGGCCATCACCAACCATCATGACCTTATACCCTTCATCCTGAAGATTAGCCACAATTTCAGCTTTTCTATGTGTGCTTGCAGTTGCAAATGCATGGTCTTCAGGTATTCCTGTAATGTTTGCAAGCCTTTTGATGGCACCGGACCTGTCTCCTGAGGCTATGAAAACTTCTATATCCTTATCCTGAAGCTTGGCTATTGTATCCTTGACACCACTGAACAATTGGCCTGCAGATGTTATTGTGAATGCAATTCTTTCCTCTGCAATGTCTATAATGACTGCTGAACCATTGCATAGTTCCATATTCGGAACCCTTTCAGCTAAAAGAGGGAATGTATCTGTAATGTCCTTTATTACAGCGGTGTCCTTTTCTAAAATTGAAGTGATTTTCTCCTTGGAAACCTCTGTAGAATAATAGCTGATGTCAAAATCTATATTGTTTTCCAATACAAAATCGCTTATCAAGGTATTTGGATCCAATTCCTTAAGACGATTTGTGTTGAATTGAAGGACAACAAGTGCTGCATTCAAATAGCTGTCTATCAAATCCAAAGAGTTTACATGAGTGATAAATTCGCCGGTAGACACATTCTTTATAACCCTAAACCTTTCTAATAATGTTCCGGAGTTATCAAATACAATAGCTTTTTTAGTCATTATATCAGCTCAAATCAATAAGTAATTATAATTATGGATAAGTCATATATTAAATTTATTGAAAGAAAATTGAAAAATAAAAATTTAGTGAAAAAATGATGCTTGAAGAAAAATTGGAATTGAAAAACATTTGCCTTAGAAACCGTATAGTCATGCCTCCAATGGCAAGGGAAGCGAGCATTGAAGGAAAGCCAAGTGATGAACTGATTGATTACTACAAGAAAAGAGCAGAATACACTGGCCTTATTATTACAGAACATGCTTATGTATCTTTAGAAGGCAAGTCAAGTCAAAGACAGCTTTCCATGGCAGATGATTCTGTTATAGACAGCTTTAGAAAATTGACAGATGCGATTCACATGGAAAACTCTTTTGCAATAGCCCAATTGAATCATGCAAGGCCCCAATCAATTTCATATGATAAATCAAGTGTAAACAATATGACAAAAGAGGATATTGAAAAAGTCAAAAACGATTTTATAAATGCCTCCATAAGAACCAAAAAAGCGGGATTCGATGGTGTTGAAATACATGCCGCCCACGAATACATGTTAAATCATTTTTATTCCCCTCTTACAAACAAAAGAACTGATGAATATGGAGGAACTCTTGAAAATCGCTTGAGATTGCCTAATGAAATCATTCAGGAAGTTCGAAGGGCTGTAGGTGAAGACTACATTGTAGCCATTCGTTTTGG
>JAGCBE010000302.1 GCA_017652345.1 Methanobrevibacter sp. | reverse complement strand
TTAGGAGATGTTCCATACAAGCCTGGAACCGTGTCTTTAGCTGCTATGGGTGCATTGGTTTCTGGTGCAGATTACATTAAAGTAGGATTATACGGACCAAGTAACTATGAAGAAGCTTTGGAAGTAATGGAAAACGTAGTTAAAACTGTAAAAGATACAGATCCTAATGCTATTGTTGTTGCTTCCGGTTATGCTGATGCTCATAGAGTTGGTGCTGTAAGTCCATGGGATATTCCTAAAGTGGCAAGAGATGCTGGAGCAGATTTAGCTATGTTAGACACTGCTGTAAAAGATGGACACACATTATTTGATTATTTGGATATTGATGATTGTAAAAAATTCACAGAAGAAGCTCACAGTTATGGCTTGAAAGTCGCTTTAGCTGGTTCTGTTAAAAAAGATCAATTAAAACCGTTATATGATATCGGCTGTGATGTTGTAGGTGTTAGAGGAGCTGCTTGTGTAGGTGGAGACAGAAACACTGGTCACATAGACAGAACTGCTGTAGCTGAATTAAAAGAATTGGTCAAGTCATTTGAAGAATAATTTCAAATATTTTTTTAAGCAGATGTTAATGATTATCTTAATTTTCTTAAATTAGGATAATTTTTTTTAAATCATTTTCATGATTTTCAATTATAATTTTTATTTTTTTACAATTTTTAGGAGGAAAAAGATTGCAATTTTCAGATAAGATATACAATGCAAAACCTGGTTACACTTATGATGATTTTTTATTAGTTCCTTATGCTTCCTGGATTGAAGCAAAGGATGTAGAGACTAAAGTAAACTTAACTAAAGACATCCAATTAAATATCCCTATTATGAGTGCTGCAATGGACACAGTTACTGAAGCTAATTTAGCTATTGCACTTGCTCAAGAAGGAGGTATCGGTGTAATTCACCGTAACATCACTCAAGAGGCGCAAGTGGAAGAGGTTAAGAAAGTAAAGAGCGCTGAAGACATTACAGTACGTGATGTAGTGACCATCAGTCCTGAATCTTCCATTGAGACTGTTCAAGACATTATGGAAAATGAATCCGTTAGCGGTCTTCCTGTAATGGAAAACGATAAGATTGTAGGAATCATCTCAAAAAGGGATGTAAGGCCATTCTTAAAATCTGATGCTAAAAAATTAGTTAAAGACATAATGACCTCTGAAGTTGTTACAATTAAAGAGGACATAAGCTCAGAGGAAGCATTGGATATTGCTTATGAAAACAAGGTCGAAAGATTGCCTGTTGTTAGCGAAGATGGTGATTTGGTAGGTATTCTTACCATTAAAGATATCTTGAATCAAGATCAACATCCTAATGCTGCACTTGATAAGAAAGGAAAATACTTAGTGGCAGCAGCTTGTGGTCCTTTTGATTTGGACAGAGCTATGGCATTGGATGAAGCTGGTGCAGACATCATTTCAATTGATTGTGCTCATGCTCATAACATGAATGTAGTTAAATTTGCAGAAACCATTAAGGACAATATTGATGCAGACTTATGTATGGGTAACATTGCAACCCGTGAAGCTGCAGAAGACTTGATTGCTCATGGTGCAGATGGTCTTAAGGTAGGTATTGGTCCTGGTTCCATTTGTACTACCCGTATTGTAGCAGGTATTGGAGTGCCTCAAGTAACTGCAATTTCAGAAGTTGCTGATGTTGCAAGCGAAGCTGGTGTTCCTGTCATTGCAGACGGAGGACTTAGATACTCCGGTGACATTGCAAAAGCTATTGGTGCTGGTGCAGATGTTGTAATGCTTGGTAACTTGCTTGCAGGAACCTTGGAAGCTCCTGGTGACATTGTTACCATGAATGGTAGAAAATACAAGACTTACCGTGGAATGGGTTCCATTGGAGCTATGACTGGTGGATCCGGTGGTGGAGCAGACAGATACTTCCAAGAATTGGATAAAGGCACCCACATGAAACATTCAAAATTGGTAGCTGAAGGAGTAGAAGGTGTAGTTCCATATAAGGGAACTGTAGCTGAAGTTGTCTTCCAATTGGTTGGAGGATTAAAGTCTTCTATGGGTTACTGTGGTGCTCGTGACATTCAAACCATGAAGGAAGTTGCTCGTTTCGTTAGAATCACTGCAAGTGGTATTAAGGAATCACATCCTCATGAATTGATGATCACTAACGAAAGTCCAAATTATCCAAATTTTGAATAATTAATTAGTCTTATTAATTATTCATTCTATTTCTTTTTTTACTAATTTTATTAATTTACTAATTTTATTAATTTTACTTATTTTACAATTTTTACTTATTTAATTTATTTACCTATTTTTTCTATTTATCTCATTTTATTGATTTATTCTTCTTATTTTCATGGTTTATGAATAATTTACTTAACGAATTTAATTTCTTTCTCTTAAAACGAATACTTTATTAAATTAAAGGAATAAACTACTATTATAAATTAATTAACAATTATACTTTCATTAAGAAGTTTTATGGTGATTATTAATTTGTATAGTTTTTGGAGTTAATGAAATGAGAGAAAACAACGAAAGAAGTTGGAAAATCAGATTTGCAATAATCATGTTTGTCTTGGCTGTTGCTATCTTTTTAGCCAGATATCTTATCTTTGGAGATGGTGAAGAGATTATTGCATATCTTTGGAAACATATAGGTTTCATTCCAATTGACATATTGATTGTCGCATTCTTGCTTGAAGGCATAATGGGCAAAAAGGAACACGAAGCTATTTTAGAGAAAATAGACATGCTTATGGGTACTTTCTTCTCAGAAATTGGAAATGATCTTTTAGCTGAACTCAGCAAAGTCAATAAAAACAAGATCAACACTGAAAACCTAAAGGATATCAGGAACTGGGAGGAAAAGGATTTCGATAACAAGATGAAGGAATTGAAGGAAAATGGTCTTGACTTCAAAGCGGATATTCCGCCAGAAGAAAGAGAAGAGTTCTTAACAAATATTCATTCAATTCTTTTGGAAAAAAGAGAATTTTTAGTAAACCTCATCAATAACCCTAACCTATTGGAAAAAGATGAATTCTCATCCCTTTTAC
>JAGCBE010000301.1 GCA_017652345.1 Methanobrevibacter sp. | reverse complement strand
ATTTCCAATAGGCTTCCCTCTTTTTTAAAAGGATACCACTGAAAAAGATTGTGTCTTAATGGGGAAAGAAAATAATGATAGTCATATTGATTATTTTCTCTAATGGATTCGATATGATCCTTGTTTTCACTAACAATGTCATATATTCTATTTTCCATATCATCATTTTCATATAACCTTTGAAAATCCATATCAACACCTATTATGGGGTTAGTTGCTTAATTGTCAATTGATAATTTTGATTAAAAAATGTGTAAAAAGAAAAAAAGTATTGTTTTAGTTTTAAAAAAATAAAAAAAGAAAAGGGGGTTCGATATTTAGTCATTTGCTAAATTATCGAAGTATCCTAGGATGAATATAACTGGAGTTCCTTTATCTCCAGAACCACTGGTTAAGTCACATAATGAACCGATTAAGTCAGTCAATACTCTTGGAGTGGTTCCTTCGGTAATCATTTGTCCGGTTAAGTCTTCATCTTTTTGTCTGATTTCTTCTTTGATTGCTTCTTTCAATTCGTCTCCTTTCAAGTCAGCGAATTTATTGTCAGAAACATATTTCAATTTGATTTCATTAGGATATCCTACTAATCCGTCTGTATGTGCTGGTGAAACAACAGGATCAGCTAATTCCCAAATCTTTCCGACAGGGTCCTTGAATGCACCGTCACCGTAAACCATAACTTCAATTTGTTTGCCGGTAAGGTCAATCAATCTTTTTTGAACTTCTCTAACTAAGGTATCTCCTGTTTTTGGGAATAATTTTAACCTTTCTTCAGTTGCTTTGTTGGAACCGAGTAATCCGAAATCAGGGTTGCATCCGGAATCTCCAATAGGTTCGGTTAAGACTTCGTGGAGTCCGTATACATTTGCTCCTTCTTCCTTAAGCAATTTTGTGGTTTTTTCTCTTGTATGGATATCACAGGTTAAGACATCAGTGTTATAGTCGAGAATTGTTTTTACATCATTGGAGAAGACGAATTCAACTTCACAATCTTCACTTTCAATCAATTCTCTGTAAAAGTCAATCATGTTTATTCCGGTGAATGGGTGTTTCCATGAACCGAAAGTTTCATTATATTCATCTTCAGTGATGACGCTTCCTAAGTTGTATTCGCTTTTTTCTAAAACATCTTCATCTAAAATACCGTTTCCAACTTCATCTGAAGGGAATGAGGTTAAGAGAGTGATCTTGTCCATTGCTCTTGCAATACCCTTTAAGATAATGGAGAATCTGTTTCTACTTAAGATAGGGTTTGTCACTCCAATGTTTTTGGATGGGAACTTCTTTTGCAAATCTTCTGCAACATCATCTACAGTTACATAGTTTCCTTCTGAAATACCTACAACTGCTTCGGTAATTGCAACGATATCCTTGTCTCTAAATTCGAATCCTTCACTTTCCTTTGCTGCCATCAATGAATCTACAACTATGGTAGCTAAATCATCATTTTCTTTAATAATAGGTGTTCTTATTCCACGTACAACAGTACCAACACATCTCATTTTTATTACTCCTAATAAACATAAAGGTTTTGTT
>JAGCBE010000036.1 GCA_017652345.1 Methanobrevibacter sp. | reverse complement strand
CAAATGGAGAATCCAAGAGGATTTCCTTAAACTCATCTGAAATCATTGATTCCACAACTCCTACAGAATCTGATCCTGTAGTGATTAATGTAGCCACTTCATCAAGGCCTGCTTCCAATGCCTCCTTCATGCATGCATCGTTTAAGATAGGCCTTTCCTAGACTGCCACAGTAATGTCCACATCATATTCCTTTATTTTTTCAAGAAGAAACTTATCAAAGACAATCTCCCCAGTGTTATCCACTAAATAGAGAACCTTATCATACTTTCTTAAAGCCTCTTCAAACTCACCTATCTTGTTTATGACCAATTCCTTCCTTAATCCTTCATATATCATGGATCCAAAATCTGTATCCAAACCAAATGTACCGAAATCAAGAATATTTCCTACAATAGCTATCTTAACATAGGTTTCCAAACTATCGTCCTCTTTTAGAATTTCCCTAACTTTAGGCACTAAAGACAATGCAATTTCATTTCCTTCCTTCTTCTGATCATAATAAGGATCGTAGCATCCGGTTTCCTTTTTAATGTATTGATGGATCCTTGTTCCAGTGGCATTTGAAGACAATTCCTTAGAGAAGTTTTCTCCAAGATAGGATAATATATCTTGAATCAATTTGAATTTCAATTCCTCATCATCTGTAGATAAGTCAATAGCTTCTCTTGCTTGTCTTAAAAAGCATGGCCCACATTCGTAATAAACTTTAATATTATCACCTGAAAATAAAAATAAATTATTAATAATATTCTACTAATATATTTATAAATTAAAATTATTAAAATTATTGAAAAATAGTAAAAAAATAGACTAAAAAATATGAAAAAAAGTAAAAAAATAGATTAAAAAATATGAAAATATAGACTAAAAAATATTAATAAATATAAAAAAATATAAAAAAAGATTTAATTTTAATAGGAGAAAAATTATCCGCCGTAAATAATTTGGATAAACTCTATCTCATCCCCATCTTCGATTGTTTCCTCATCTATAACAATCTCACCATTCTTTTTGCTTACCATGGTTTCTGAAGATAAATCCAAATCATCTAATAAATCCTTAATAGTTAAATCACCGTCAATTTCTCTCTCTTCAATCTTTTCTTTAATTTTTAAAGTAAAACTCATAAAATCACCTTTTTTATTTTTTATCCCTTCACTTTTAATATGTAAATCATCATATATAAAATATAACAATTGTTAATAATTATAAAAAATTTAAAAAAATTTAAAAAAATGAATGGAAAAATCTATTTTCCCAATTCCTCTAAAAATGTGCAAGCCCTGCATAATCTATTTGAAGATGGCTCACCGCAGCGTTCACATCTGTCAAATTCATAATCATGTTCTAATTCCTTACGAAGAGCTGGCCTTATCTTATCAAATCCTCTAAGTGTTGAATACATAATTGTCGGATGGTCTTTAGACAAGTCCTTTAGGATATTGGAAATTTCCATTCTAAAGGATTCCTGAGCATATGGACAGCCTGCAAGGTGAATGTCCAAACCTTTTGCAAGTGCATAAAGGCCAATTTCCTTTTCAGGAATTTCACGAAGAGGCTTGATTTTTACTGTAAACAATTCGCTGTTGGATTCTGTCTTAGGACCTATCTTAGCTAAATTCTCCATGTTTCCTTCAAGATAATTCATTAGAATGGCTTGGGTCTCATCATCAAGGTTATGACCTGTTGCAATCTTTGTTGCACCGAATTCCCTTGCAGCCCTATTGATAATCCATCTCCTGAATACACCGCAATAGGTACAGGATCCCCTATGGCCCTCTTTAGACATGATTTCATCCAAGTCAATTCCAAAGCTTTCCTTGAATGAAACAACCTTATGTGGAATGCCTAACCTTTCTGCATGTGCCTTTGCAATCTCTACACCTTCCTCCCTGTAACCTGCAATTCCTTCATCAATGGTTACAGCACATAATTCTATAATATGTCTTTCAACATATGAATTGAGGATTTCAAGAGTCACTACACTATCCTTTCCTCCAGACAATGCAACTAAAACCTTATCTCCCTTTTCAATAAAGTTTTCCTTCTTGATTGTTTGCTTGACCTTCTTTTCAATGCTTTCTATAAAGCAATCCTTGCATAAAGCCTGTCCGGAAGCCTTTCTTTTTATAATAACATTTGGATTTCCACATTTAGTACAAGATTCCATATTAAAGTCATCCTTTTTAAAATAATAAAATAATAAAATTTTTTTCTTTTTAATAATATTTTCAATAACTAAGATTTTTAACTAACTATTGGTTTTTAAATTACATATCCGCTACAAATTCAGCCAATTGGTTCAATGTGCTAACTTCATAAACTTGAGCGCCTGCACCCCTATACAATGAAACGCAACTGTCAACTACATCCCATTTCTTCTTGTCCTCAGGGTTTAGAATAATTACTTTTTTAGCCATGCTGGACATCTGGGAAATAAGCTCTACACTTGCAGGTATTCCATTTACCTTAGGTCCTGCCCAATCCCTGCAATCAGACAATAGGATAATGTAAGACTTATTGCTTATATCTGCCTGTTTCATAAATGATTCGAATGCAGTGAACATATTGGATGTTCCTCTAACCATCATATTTCTCATACGAAGCAATCTTATTTCAGCAAAAGCGTTTACCATATACTTTTCTTTAAGAAACTCAGTTGT
>JAGCBE010000300.1 GCA_017652345.1 Methanobrevibacter sp. | reverse complement strand
GATATACTACGAGTGGATGATGTAAATACCTATGCAACTGATATTGTATACATTGCTTTACTTCTGATGGAACTCTAACAGTAAGCTAATTCAGATTTATATTCTAACTTAATATATCATGCCTTGTGGAGGAAAATCAAAATGAAAGATTAAGATAGGAGGTTGAAAAAAGAAATAATTTCCTTATCTTAAATCTACTTCGTATCATAAAAAGGAGTCTTAAATCTGACTCCTTTTTGTTTAGAAACATCAGTTCCTTTCGTTGTGTAAATTATTCTAAGCTTCATTGAAACTCCCCTGCTTACTCTTTCTCAATTCCCTCACTCTTTCTCTGATTTCTTCTCTGTGTTCTTCTCTAAATTTCTTCTGTCTCTCTCTTGCAACAATATTACTACAATGGGTGCAATATTTTCTTGGTCAGCTTTTCTGTGGAATCTCTTTACCACATATCTCACATTTTATATATGTTACCATCTCCTATAAAAAATAAGCTAAAATTCAGATTACTAATGCTTCTAAAATTACAAACACAAATGTGATGATATGCTTCATTCTCTCCATATCATACCTCTTCTCTCGGAACTCTGCAAGCTCTCTATAAACCTCAATCTGATTTGTATTCAGATTTCTTTCTCTTTTCTCAAATGCTTTCTTAGCCATGTTTTATTAAATTAGAATATAAAATTGCTATGCTTTTTCTCTTCTTATTCCACCATCTGAAATAGTAGTCAAATGGTCTACTTATCTCTCCTCTAAGTTCTTCATCTACCTTTGATCTACAATTTTTACATCGTAGTCATTCCTCTATATGCACTCAGCATCTCCTACATTGGTCTTTCATTGGTATTTGGTATGGTCAGTAAAAGCTACACAATAATAAGCTCATGGAAATCATGGTATTTTGTAAGGAGAGCTTCTCCATGCTGCCATGTCATCTATCTTTTTAATCTCCCTATCATATTCTGCTTTAATTTCCTTATGAGATAGCTCAGGGTTTAGCCATCGTGGAAAGTCTTTAAATGTAAGTTTCATAGTAAAAGGTTAATAAATAAATCTGATTACTCTCAATGTAATAATTCCTCCAACTCTATAATTCTATGTTCTAATTTCTCCTCATATAATTGGTGGTCTTTTATTGTTTCTTTCAGCTCGTTAATTCTTGCTTGTAAATCTTGTATAGTTTCCTCTGCTATATGTCCCTTTCATTTTGGAAGTATGTCTACTATTCCTGCTCGGTATTTGTTCTCGTGTTTCAGCTTTTTATTTTCCTCCCAAAGCCATTTATTCTCTTTATATAATCACTCTCGTGTTAATTCTGCTACTGCATTTTGGTCAGATTTTTCTTTTTTCATTTCCATTTTACTTCAGAATACTAACTAAAAACTCAAAACTTAATACAATAAACAACAATAAATCAGACTATAAGTGGTATAACAAGTCACAATATAGGTCATATATACCACTCAGATTTTTCTTTTTTCATTACTTTAAAATAGAAACTAAAAACTCAATAGGCTCATCTTGTATTGCTAATTGCATAAGTATGCATTCATAAGTTCCAAATAATCACTCATCATCTTCTAAATAAAATTTCTCATTCCACTTTATTTTCTTATTCTCTACTAACCATTTAATAAATCAGTATTTTTTACTTAGTGCTAAGCTGTCAAACATATAAGTGTCAAACTGAACTTTATTAGCACCATTAAATCGTAAGTGTCAGTTATTCTCTGTTCGTGCATTACTTTCTTCTCATTCTTCTAACTCTAAATCTCTATTCTCATACTCATTTAATAACTTTATTAGCTTTCCCATTTGTCTAAACATATAAAATAAATCTGAACTTAAGGAGGAGTTAAGGAGTCAAACCTCTTTCAGTTAATAACTCTGCTGTGTCATCGACAATAGATTTCTCTATATACTCCCCCATGAAGCTGTGCCACCCCACAGCTATGTATATTGCATTTTATACTCTTATTTCTATGCATCTCCTAAGGTGGTAGGAGGGAGGAGTTAATGAAGGTAAAAAACTAAACCCTGACTATCATCTCTGAATAGTCTTACCTCTCTGCATCCTTTAAGGGCGATTTGCATTCCATGAATCTGAAGATATGTGCTATCACATCTACAGTTCGAGCATTTCCCAATACCTTAACTCTTTGTGTTTCTGATATTCCTTCTGTGTATCAATCAGGTAGTGTTTGTAGCCTCTCACATTCTGTAAGAGTCAGCTTTCTAATTACTTTATCATACACAAAGCTATCATATCAGCATAACAAGTTGTTTCCTTTTCATCTAATTACTCTTCACCTTCTTGTTTTACTCTGTGGGTAAGCTAAGCTAATTCCATCTCATTGATGAGCTACAATATATCATTTCTTCGTAGCTTGTTTTACTCTCAACTCCCCATCTACAACAGATACTAAATCTGTCTTTACTCATATTTCTGTTTGATTCTCTTCTAAGATATCTTGTAACATAATTCACCTATCTTTTGGCAGCGAAACATTAGGTATGTTCGTTCGATATAATCTTCTCCTATTCTGTGCAGATACCAAGCTTGAGTTTATCTCAATTGGCTCAACTCATAACTCTCTGCTTATTATCTGCTGCCATTCTTTCTTCATTTTCACATTCTCTAATAGAAAGTATTTAGGTTTGATCTCTTTAAGTAATCTCACAAACTCAAAGAATAACTTACTACGAGAGTCATTAAAGTTCAGCATCTTTCCTTCCTTACTGAATCATTGACAGGGAGAGCCACCAATTAACAAGTCAATATTTTTAAGTCTCCCCCCCCCATCGATTTCACAGACATCACCTAACTGAATTATATCAGGATGATTCTTTTGAGCTATCTGTATAGCATATTTGTCTATCTCACTTGCATAGTAGGCATCTACTTTGATTCATGCTCTAAGCAATGCTTCATATCAGCAGGCTATTCAATCAAAAAGCGATAATACTTTCATTTGTGTTTAATTGATAGTTAAATCGGATGCAGAATGCTATTACTGCCAAGATGCATAGCCAAGCTAATATCTCTATAATCTTATCTTGTTTTGTCATTTTATCTTTGTCTAATGTTAAATGTTTGTGGGTTTACTCTCCCATATATCTTTCCTAAACAAGCCATCATATTCCTTTCTCGGTTGCCATCTGATGTGGCATATCTCTTACCATTATCGTATGTCTCTATACAGTTTCATGCATTACTTAAACATCATAAAGTCTGTTTTCTTCATAAGTTCTTATTCGTTAATGTCATTCAGATTTTTTCTAATGCTGTTTCTAAGAATGCATAACTAACTCTATCTCATCTATCATTATTCCCAACATTTCAGATATTACCATGTCAAGCTCATTTAGTTCCTCAAGATGTCTCTGCAATAGCAATGCACAATATCATTCATTCAGTTAGTCAGTAGTAATCTTCAGCTTTCCATATTGTTGATGGGTTTAGGTTATAAGCTAAAGCCATCTCCTTAAATCTTTCATGTGGTGTATCTTTCTCGATAGGTGGCATCTCTTGATGTAATCAAAGCTCATCTTCCACTAACTGTCATGGCTCTCGAACTTCAGCAGTTCATGCTGTCTCGGTTTCAGATTCAGCTTTCACTTCTTCATAAGAAGCTCACCAAGACATAGGTAAAAGCATTCCAAATAATGCTATAATCATTCCACAGATAACTAATACTCAGTTATCTTTAAAGGTTTTTAATGAGTTAAGTTTATATTCCATATTGTGTTTTAAGTGATAAATAGTAGGAGTTGCAGGGTTTTAAAGAGAAATATCTATAGAGAATTACCAACAACCCCTTGTATTTTAAAGTCTTTGGTTGACTATGTGGTATTATCAGTTCGGCGACTCGGTCTAATCTTCAATGCTTCTCCATCTTTTAATTCATTCTTCACTCTGATCCATCCATGAGGGTGGAAGAGTCATTTGTCTCAGCTTAGCACAGAGTTGATTAACTCTCATCTGAGCTAACTCACCATCTGTGAGCTGAGAGTTAGAAGGGAAGCTTATCATCTTTAGCAGATTCTTTCTCTTCCCCTTCATTATACATTGCAATAGCTTCATCATATATTCTATGAGCTAATGCAATACATTCAGTAAAGTTTTCTTTCTTTGGATCATACAATACCTCAAATGCAATTTTTAATGCCATTCAGATAGTTGCACTTTTATTTGTGCTTACTGTATCGTATGTCTTTTTAGGTTGTTCATCTTGAACTTCCTTGTATCTTGTTTTACCTTTATCATCAACATAATCTTCATAAGAAACCTGATCTCCTACTTTGAAAGCATCAGCTTTCTTTTTCCCTAAAGAGATAGTCTCTCAGTTATCAAGCTTCATGTTGATATAGTAGAGTTTCCCATGTGGTCAATTCCATTCATTAGCTCACATAATTTCTGTAATTTTTGCTGTTTTCATGATTATAATTAGTTAGTGATAAATATTAGTTTCGTTCTTTTCGAACATACATATTGTCATCTTCGATTCCTCTCTCTGCAAGTAGTTCATGAAATCTCATATCGACTTCTTCTCTTGTTGCATTTGTGGGGCATCGTTCTACTTCTTCATTATCGATGTAGATAACATAGCTTCAATGCTCATCATCTATCTCTTCATATCTGAAGAAGTTTGGTCAATAGGCTCTAACATAAGTCTTATCTCAGACTTTTTTTATGTTTTCCTTCTCCCATTGTTTTCTTTGTTCTTCTGTTTGCATTTTATCATAGTTAGTAAGTTAAATTACATCTCCACAAGTTGTGGTTAATTAGCCATAAGTTCTGTATATGGAGCATCTTACCATACTTCCAATAATGTTTTCTGATAACTGCATCCATCTTCTTCTCTGCATTCTCTTTAGATGTAGCAAAGAAGTCATATGTTTCTAAATAGTCCATTAGAATGGTTTAGGTTTAGTAGGTAAATCTGATATCTTCATAATGTCTGACATTTGCATGAGTTCTACATCTCCAATTCTTCCATCCCTACATTTCTGAATGCTGACTTGTATTTTGTTTCATAGCTCATCTTCTTTGTCTAAGATTCGCACCATATCAGCATCTTGTTCTATACTTCAGCTTCACCTTAATTGACTCGCTCTCTTAACTGCTGACTTATCACTCTCTCTATTGAGCTGTGATAACTCCACAATAGTTACTCAAAGCTGTAGAGCTAATTGCTTTAACCTTTGACTCATATCAGTAAGGGCTTCAATAGGGTTTCACTTAATGCTTGGGTTTCTGATTAGTTGGAGATAGTCTAAGTAGAAGATAGAAACTCATTGTTGGTGCTTCAGTTTTCTAATCTCTCTTTCTACTTCTCCTATCGTATGAACATTATCAAATATTCGTAAGTTCTGTAATTGATCTCATAATCTACTAAATCACTTTCAGACTTTTTCTCACATCTCTCATTCCACTTTCTCTTTTAACTTCCATACTCATACTCAACTATTCATTGCTAATAATCTTCTTAACACTTGTTTGTTGTCCATCTCCAAAGAGAATAAAGCTACCTTCTCTCAAGCTAAGATGTTGTTATTGATAAGGTTTATAGCGAACATAGATTTTCAAACTCAAGGTCTTGCACCTATAACCACAATCTGATTAGCTTCGAATCATCAGATTAGGTTATCTATGTCTGTATATCATGTCTTCACTATCTTAACTTCTCTCTCTCATGTTATCTCTTCATAGAGTTCAGTTAATGCTCATTTCAAATCTTGTTTAACTTCTCATTCAGATTTAAGCTTTGTTATCTCTTCATAGATATCAGTAATTGGTAGTCATGCCTTTAACTTGATTCCTAAGTCATGTATCTTACTTGATAGCTTCTCCTTAGTGATGATGTCTTGTAGACTCTCAACAAAGACTAAGAAGTCTGATTGGCTACAAGTAAGTATTTCGGTAGAGATATCTCGAATCTCATCTATCGAGACATTACGACATTTAGTAGCTATTACTGTTGGGTCTGATGTTCAGCTTTCTTTCATTGCTTTTAATATCTCAGCATAATCAGACTTAAACTCTTCATATGGTATGTCTAAGAAGTCTATTAAACCATCATAGTCCATCAGTAAGGCTGCAATAATCTGTCTCTCTAACCTTTCTTTTTCTTCTCATCTGTCTTTCATGTTTTGTTTAGGTTAGGAGTTAAATGAGTTGATCTTATCAATGTCATAAACTCAATCTTCTATCTCAAACTCTCTCAACATATTCTCTTTCTTCTGTGGCAGTTCCTTGACATTGTCTTTAGCCATCCATTTTTGGAGGGCGAGGTTGTAATCGGTATATGTCTTGTGATGTTCAGCACAGTAAGAGTCCATGAAAGCAATATATTTCTTCACAATTTGTTCTCCAAATTTCGAGGCGAGTCTTCCATATTCTTCTTGTGTTAGTTCCACTATAGCACCAAATAATTGTTTAAGGGATGAATCTTTTTTCTTATACACTTCTTTTTTTATATTCTCTTTCTCCTTCTTATTCTTATTCTTATTCGTTCCATTTGTTCCATTTTGTTCCACTATATTATTTTGTGCTTTATCATTGCTTTTTCGTTTTCCATCTCACCTTGTGTATTGATTGCCTTCATGTTTACTTCATGCTTTACTTCTTTCTTCAGATATCTGTTTACTCCTATTCAATATGAATCTGATGTTTATAAAGTCTCTCTTAAACTTCTTAGGAGGCTCTTTGCCATACAAACCATATTCCATTATAGCTTGCCATAGCTCAGCTCTCTCATTAACATCATCACAAGCCATTCATAATTCATAGAACACAGATCATCGGAACATTTTAGCATCTTCCATTTTATCATGTGGCTATGAATTAAAAGTCATCTCAATCTCTTTCTATAAGTTCTTTTAAGTCTTCATAGGATGGTTGATAACCTCATCAGACTTTTATTCTCCTTTTACTGTTTCTCGTTGTGTAGTTATCAAACTTACTTGTAAATGGGAATGTGATTCTGTTAATTTTGTCCATCATCTCTGTGTCATTGCAGTTCTGAAATATAAACTCCATGACATTGTTGATAGTAATTTCTTTTTCTTGCATCTTCTTCTTTTGTGTGTTAGATAAATAGTTTACTCTTCTATTAAAGAGTATTCAGATTTTTTGAGAGCATCTCCCATAGGTCTAAGTCATTCTCCAATGACATACTTGCACCTATAGAAATACCCCCTCATTCTGACAATCTCATGAATAGATCAATTTGAATCTATTCAGTAGTAGTTTCTTCAATTCCCTTTGTCGATAAGTAACATCGTTTTTTTTGTGGGTTAGAAAAAATAAAAAGACTATTCAGATTCTGAGCTATGAATGGTCTTTTTGTTTCTCACAATGGAGTTCTAACTAAAAAGCACCCACTCATATATGCTGCAGGAGGGTAACATTCCTACAGCAAATATGAATAAGTGCTATTTGCTGTGTTACCCATTGCTGATGTGTGCTTTCTTCTGTGTGTTAGAGACTAATAGGTAGAGCCTTATATTGTGTGTGGTAGAAAAAAGCTTACATCATGGCGATGTAAGCTGTTATAATGTATTTGTAGTATGCAGTTTGTGTGATTTGCAAGTTCTGAACTTGTATCAGGGTACATTGTGCAAACTATTCAAAGACATTTTTTTAGTTCCTGGTGGAACTCTATAACCTTACATCGTTGCAATAAGTATAATCAAAAAAAAATATAATGCAAATCTTTTTTATGTTTTTTTTATCAATTTTAAAAATCTTGGCATAGGGTAGCCTAAAAATAGGGTATAAAAAAGTCTCAAAATTTATGAAAATTTACATATTTGGTATCAGATTTTGTGTTTCTCTTAGTTTAGAATTACTAAAATCAAGATATGTTTGTGTAGTTCTAATATTCTTGTGTCATAGAATTTGGCTTATGAAAGCGACATCTCCCCCATGTTCCAACATCTGTGTAGCACAAGTATGTCTTAGTTTGTGAGGTCGAACTTTACCTATTCCTGCTTTCTCTCCTGCTAATCTAATAACTTCTTCAACTCAAGCTCTGCTTAAATGTCATCCTAAGCTGTTATTTGAGTGAGATGCAAATACATATTCAGAATTTATTCCCATTCTTCTTCTTAGAAATAAGTAAAGCTCAATTACCTTTAGATGTTCAGGTCTTAGACATACAAGTCTCCTAACTCATCACTTCCCTATTATTTGCATATTTTGTCATAAGTTTTCTACTTTTAAATCACACAATTCTTGAACTCTCAATCATCAATAAACAAACACTAATCACATTGCATAGTTCCTCATCCTTAATATTTCAGGTTTATTTGGATCATTTTTTAGTTGATTTAAAAATAACTTGGTGGCATCTCATGTAAGAGCTTCTATCTTATGCTCAGGCTCTCTTGCAAATATAATTCTTTCACCATCTAAAACCTTTAATCACTTATGCTTACAGAATTTAAGGAACATCTTGATTCATGATAAATAATTATTAACAGTTCTTACAGACTTTCAACTCTCCTTACACCAAGTATCAAACTCTTCTATATCTTCAAGCTCTATAGTGTGTGGGTATCAGACTCCCCTTTCTCAAAATGAATGAGATCTAATAAAATCATCAAAGAATCTTAAAGTTCTACAGTAGTTATCTACAGTAGATTTAGAATAACCTTTAGTTGTTTTTAGCCATTTGCTAAACTCTCCTACTATCATATACATTTTTTCTCATTACTTAAAAAGTAAAACCACTTGGCTCTACCACATTTTTACTATTAGTCTATCATAATATATATAAAAGTCAATATTGAAATCAAGCATATATTGTGTAAAGTTGATATACATTGGTTAGCTATCATGAGTTTTTACTAAAAAAGTCTTGTAAAACACAAATTTACGAGTAAAATTATAGCAGTAGAGAAATAGGTAGAGCCTTAGTTTATACACTAAGGCATTTTGGCTTATGGCAAAAACTAAAAAAACAAAATCTCCATCTCGTAGTAAGCTTATAAAGAAAGCTGACTCTATTTTCAGCACATACATCAGACTAAGAGATGCAGATAAACATTGAATAGTTACTTGCCCATTATGTTGAGCTAAGATACATTGGAAGAAAGCTCAGAATATGCATTTCATTACAAGAGCCTGTTGGTTATATCGCTATAGTGAAACCAACTGTCATGCATGATGTATGAGATGCAATGTTATTTTAAACTGAAACTACATCGCTTATACAAGATGGATGCAGAATGAATATGGAATAGCAGATGTAGATAAGATGATATCAAAATCAAAGGAGGTTTGCAAACTATCAACTCCTGAGATACAAGATATCATAGAACAATACACAAACGAGATTGTTAAGTTTTCTAAGAAGCTGACCACTTAGTCAGACTTTTTTATTTTTTTAAACAAAACTCATGAAACACATAAGTGATAGTGAAAGACTCCTACAAGCATCCTATCATAGAAAGGAAGCAGAGATTAAGGAGCTAAAAACCAAGTTAGAAGAATACAAAGAGCAATTTGAAACTATGGTAGATCATATAACCGAACTGAAACATCTTAACAAAGTTCTATGTAATCAGATTTCTACTTTATCTTCTTACCAAAAGCACCATGTCTAAAATCTCCAACCTCTACAATGCATGAGACATTAAATACTTCCGATGAATACATAAGCAGAAGCAATTAGCTATGTGAAGAGATTATGTCTCCTATCAACAATTCCGAAGAAGACTCCAAAGAGGAATGACTCTAAGAGATGCAATCTACTCCCCTTGTGCTGTTTATCAAAGGAGAACAAACAAATCTAAACATCCAATAGCAGACAATATCAGAAGAAGAGAAACTCTAAGAGAAGAGAATATTCAGATTATAGACATAGATGAGCTGTGGAAGATAGAAGCAATGAAGCATAACATCAAATTTGTTCCATGCGATAAACATTGAAACCCACTTCCACCAAAGCAACCCAAACCAACATTAAGAGACAGATTTATTTCCTTTTTTAAAAGATGTCAGAAAAGAAAATAGAAACGCCTACTAACCCATATTCAGATAGACCATTGGTTATTAGAATAGATGGATGACTCTGAAGAGTGGTGGCAATGACCTGAGCTATTAGTGAGGTAGCTAAACATAGAGAAGTCAGAGTGGTAACATCTCGACCATTAGTCTTCCGATGAAACCCATACATCAAATCAGTTCATGGTTTAGATGATAGAAGACTATTCGAAGATGTTATCAAAGGTAATGACTATATTGAGCTTGAGCCATATACTGACCCTGAATTCTTTAACGATGCAAAGAATTGGTTAGATGTAGCAGCAAAACAACTCAGACTTTCTAAACCTTTTGACCCATGTCTCTTCCTTGCAGAACATGAGAAGATGTGAAACTACTTAGAATGAAGTAAGCCTATATTATTCCAACCATTCTGAAGCACTATGTGATTAAATGGAGCAGATAAGAGTTACAGAAGCATCAAGGTAGAAGATGCACAATACTTAGCAGATAAACTTGTTGAGATGTGATATACTCCTTACGAAGTAATCAAACCACAGGCTCAGCCAATCTTAAGAAATTGTCAGATGTGCGATACACCTGACCTCAGACTTGTTGTTTCTCTTTGCCAAAGATACCCTGTAATCTGATGTGATAGCTCACTACATCATTGTAGCAAAGCATTTGGAAAAAAAGCATTAGTCATCCGAGCATGAACAGATGCAGAAAGGTATTGATACAAGAGCAACATCAACCTAAGAGAACATCCACTTGTAGCACATACTCCACTTAGATTGAACATGAATGACTTCAATTTTGATGTGAGCAACCAACATACTAATCAGCTTTCTAAAACCTTTTTAGATAAAGCACTATCACAAGTTCCTTTACTATATAACTAATAAATAGAAATGCCAAAGCAAAAGCGAGATTATGAAAAACTAAAGAAAGAGTTTATGGCTTCTAAATATTCTGATGTTAAGCAATTTATAGAAGATAAATGAACAAGATATAATGCTACACGAGCAAAGAATACAAAATGATGGGCAAAGGAGAAGAAGGAGCTTAAAGTAAGAGCAGCAGATAAGGCTATTAAGAGAGTCGAGAATAAACTTGCAGAGAAGCTTGAGCCATCAAGTGAGTTTTTATTGTGAAACATAAACAAGGCTATTGAACTGACATCAAGGAAGTTGGAACAAATGGAAGAAAAGGACAATATCAATGTAAAAGATTTAAACACCATCCGAAGCATGAATAGAATTCAGAACTGACAACCAACCACTTATGTTAAG
>JAGCBE010000299.1 GCA_017652345.1 Methanobrevibacter sp. | reverse complement strand
GTAAGTTTTTATTTTTGACAAAAGGTTTGAGAAGCTAAAGCTGACCCATTAGTTGATTTATCCAATAACAAAGACGAGAATGGAGGGGTTATTTAATTATATTACTTCACCGGAAACTATAATTAGTTTCATAATATTTGTGTTTACTCTATGAGTTATGTGGAGTAATATTAATAATAAGCTTAAAGAATTAGAACATCGTATTGAAAATTTAGAGGAACTTGACCTGGATAGTAGACTAACTCAAATGCAGATTGACCTTGATTGGATTAAAAAAACTTTAGATGAGCTTAAAAGAAAATAATGGAAAGCGATAAAGAGTTTAACCGCCATCACTTAATACCCTCAAGCAAGGGTGGTTTAAGTGTACCTGTTAATGTTAAGAAGGTAGAAATTAAAGAACATTATAAATGGCATAGTTGGTGTGGTAATGATACACCTGTTGAGGCTATATGCAGAGTATTGTTATGGAATGAAAAGTTATGGACAGAAAACTTTAAGGCTGATATAATGTCATTATTAGATAATTATATTAATAATTACTACGAAAAGGGCAGCCATAAAGGAATTATAAGGAGCGAGATAGAAACTGTTCTTGATTTAGAACAGACGCTTGATAAGTGATAAAAGTGCAATTTTAAAATTGGCTTAGTACCGTTAGGTAAATTAAAATAAGACATATTAAAAAAGCGGAAGGTATTATTACCCTCCGTTTTTTCATATAATTTCTTCTAATGGTGCCATTTCTGGCAGTTCAGGTATTTCTTCAAATAATTCTGGTAATTTTTCTACACTGAATAGAAATAATCTACTTCGTTTACCATCGCCACCAACTTTAACTTCTTTTTCTAAATCCATTAATAACGCTATTAATAATCAACGTTCCTGTATTCGCCATTTTCTATTACAATAATATACTATATAATCAGCCTTGCTAGCAAATATTCAGCTAGCTTGTCACTTATACATATATTCAATACAACAATTACCAGTCTCTTCACTTCTTCTATCGCTCTTTACTTCATATGTTATTTCCTTATCTTTAGTAATCATTTTAATATCATAGTCCTTACACCTGCCTTTACTAAATTCTAGGCTTACCATACCAGGATAGTCTACTAAGTATTTCATAAATACTTTTTCTACCTCTTTACCTATTTGTAAACTTTTTACAAAGCTCATTCGTAGTCATCAAAATATATAAATTCATGTAGATACATATCATTTTCTTTTGTATCCCATCATACTATTAAACTATTACCTCAATGCTCTTTAAAGTGTAATAGTCAACCTATTTGATTAGGACGTAACATTTTATATATTTTATCATATGTATCAACACGTCAGTATTTTAATTCTATAGCAGAAGCTTTTCAGTCCCTTACGGCTATTATATCAAATGGTTTTAATGTATAACCTATATCAGGTAATTTATATACCCAGAAACCATTTTCTTTTAACCATTTAATATAGTCCGTCTGAAAATCTTTTTCGCTCTTATAACTATTCTTGAACTCAAATGCCATTATTTTCTAAGTAACTTATAAAGTCTTGCATATCTCCAAACCACATATC
>JAGCBE010000035.1 GCA_017652345.1 Methanobrevibacter sp. | reverse complement strand
TTATGAAACTTGGTACAGATTCCAATAATACTATGACATTATATGATATGACTGACCTTGTATCTCCCTATGTTAATTCAGACCAAGAAACATTTTCTCAATCACATTATATTCCAACAAGTACAAATCTGGCAATTCGTGGAACAACACATGATTCTATGATTCCAGGAGATATTCATAGTACACATAGAATTACAAGTAATAGTGTTAAAGTCACTGAAGATAATACTGAAATCACAGAAGTTGGTTTTTTTGTAGGTATAAATTCTACATGGGGTAATTCTTGGCCGTCTCAAGTATTTATTCCTGGTGATATGTTCTGCAGAATTAATCTGGGCGAACATAAGGTTACATTAAATGCCGGTGAAAGACTTGTTGTTACTTATGCATTAACAGAATATGCAGGAGCGTCAACTCATCAAGCTGTAAATGATATTCATTTAGTTAATGCTAATGGTGAACCAATTAAGTTTAAAGATGAAGAAAATATTGAACATACTATTGGAGCTATTGCTAGAGTTTGGATGTGCGATGGTAAAGAAAATCTGAATAGTTCAGATGTTTGGACTATGAATAAATTACCAGGTGACTTTACTTGTATATATCCTACTGAAGAATGGGGCTATGCTATCGGTAGAGCTAGAGCAACAGGTTATTCAAGTAGTTATTTGTATTCACAATATACTTCACCTGTATGGGCAACTTTTAATTGGGATAATTACGGTTGTGAAAATGGAAAAATTTATAGTGTAAAATGGAATACTACTAGCAATTTTTATAATATAATGTGTGATTTTAGATTGGCATATAATCCGACATTATATACTTCAGATAATTATAATACATTAGATACATATGGTTTTCCAAGTATAAATACAAGAACATCAATGAGATATGGAAGTATATTTGCTTATGAATATAACCAACAATCAAATCAATATTTAAGCACAGGTGGAAGATGTAGAAATAATGCAACAGACCCTACACCAGCAGATAATTATACTGGTACTTCTGTTCATTATACTGGTAGAATGACACCAACCCCAACGGTTAAAGAATATACAAGAGGTAATTTCTATCGTGACCAAGAATGGGTAATGCCAACATATTTTCCTAGAACAGATAATTATTGTACAAATTCATTGCCAGATCCTCGCTTTACAGGAAATATTTATTGGATAAACATTCGTGGTATGTTGTATAAGATTGGGTATTTCCAAGAAGAAGGTAATATTGATACATTCGTACAATGTCCTATCAAGAAGAAGAGAGGACAAGTATTCCGTTGTACATTTAGAGAACATGTCGGTAGACATGTAGCGGGGGCATAATGATTAACGAATCAATTAAACTTGAAGGTTATATTGTTGGTCTCGGCAAAATAAAGGTAGACGGTACAGAAGAATTTGAATGGCTTGAAAATCCAAAACATAATAGGATTGTTTCTACTGGTTTAGACCATCTTATGTGCTATAATGGAAATACTACAGGTTATTTTACATCTAACACACCTGTTCCTACTGAACCAGCAATGTGGATAGGTAATCTTAATGAACATTATGGAGCATTATCATTCTGTAAAATTGGTACTGGTAAAAATGAAACAGAATTTACTGATACAGATTTACAGACACCTGTTGGTACGATTTCCAATACATTAAAGACCGGCGAACCATTCTGCGGTACAAAATGTATTAGTGAAGGAAATTATGTTTTAAGAGTTTCACATAATTCAAATCCTGTTCCAACTCAATGTAAAATTTGGGAAGTAGGACTTTTTGGTCAATATGGTTCTGGTGCAAATAAAGTTAATCCAATGTTTGCTAGAATCAAGCTTGATAAAGGTATTGAATTGAATGCTGGTGAACGATTGATATTTACATACGATTTACATATCGTATATGCTGACATTGAACCAGTAGAAGACCAAGATTTTTGTGGATTGCTTGATTCAGTCGGAGAACCATTGAAATATAGTAGAAAGATATATTTCAAATTCACTAAAGACAATGGTGCAAAATATGGTGATAGACTTTTGAGAGATTTATATATTACAAAACTTGGTGAAGAAGCCGGTTATACGATAAATTCTGAAAATAACTATTTCTTTAGATTGCCTGTTTATTATTATAATTCAGTTGGAACCTATGGTGACTATGATTCTACCGGTTATTCATTACAACGCCAAGACTTTAGTGTAATAGACGCCAGCCTTTCAAAGGCAAGGGCAGAAGCACTAGCAGACAATTACACATACGATGTATTAGATTATACGGGCTCAGACACAAAGGATAAACACAGGGACATAACTATCTGTATGGGCCTATACAATCCTAACATGGAAGAAGCTACAGATTATTCTGATATACAATTCTTGCGTATTCGTGGAATGAATTATAGATTTGGATATTACACAATAAATGAAGAAACTGGTGTTAAAGAATGGAATGAACAGTCTTTAAGAAAATGGGCAAACCAAACTATGACATTTACAATTAGAACACGATATGTTACAGAAGATACTTTTGACATTAATGGTAATGACCCAGATGAAGAAAATCCTTAATATAAATAAAAAATAAATGTGAGGTGAGCATATGATTGAAAAGAAATGTAAAATATGTGGTGAATGGATAAACTCCAAAAAGATAGCAATGCACTATTGGAATATCCATCATGAAAAGTATGGTAACTATAAGGACAACGAGGAAACTCGTGAAGTTGATAATGTTGAAGGAGAAATACAAAATGAGAAGAGCCCCAGTAAAGAAGAACCAATCGTCTTCCAAAGACCAACAGAAACCAAACCAGAAACCAGAGAAATCCGAGAAGAAGTAAAAGAAGTCGCACCACCAGTTGTTGAAACTGTGATGAAAGACGATTCTATTGTTGAAGACCCAAAAGAACCAACAATACCGGAAGCAAATCCTTGGTTGGAAACTGTAAAGTATTTTGAAGGTCCTGTTACAAACGAAACACGAAACGAAGTTAAGAAAGTTGTAACACACAATTGGGAAGATGAAGGTCAAACTTTAAACGAATGGTGTTAATATGAATGTGAAGATTTTAACCCCTAATGGCTTCAGGGGTTTTTACAAGATTGATAAGAAGGAAGCCGAATGTTATAAGATTACTTTTGATGATGGTACGAACATAAAGTGTTCTAAAGACCATAAATTTGATGATAATGGCAAAGCTGTTATGGCATCAAATTTAAGAGTTCGGACAATTAATTCAAAATAAAAATATAACAAAAATTGAAGACATTGGAATACAAACAGTATACACACCTGTTGAAGTTGAAGATGGACATAAGTACATATCTGGTGGTATGGTACATTACAATTGTTCATTCATTGGTTCTACTGCAACTTTGATTGATGGTGAAGTATTGAAGAAGTTAATTCCAGTTGACCCATTAAGAACAGAAGACAATTATCATTTATGCATTTATGAAGACCCAATTCCTGGTGCATTGTATGTGATGGGTGTTGATAGTTCTACAGGTGTTGGTAATGACTACTGTACAGTACAAATAATTAAAATTTTAAATCAAGATTTGTTTGAAGAAGTTGCTGTATATAAGAACAATAAAATCAAGCCATACGAATTTGCACAAGTAATAGCAAAATTGAGTAGTAGATACAATGAAGCTTACATGGTCATTGAAAATAATGACTGTGGTAGACAAGTTGCTGATGAATTGTGGTACAATATTGGTTGTGGTAACATTTTGAATACCGACCGTAGAGGTATTGGTACAAGAGCTACTAGCCAGAGTAAACTTGATGCATGTATGATGTTGAAGAAAGCACTTGAACTTGGTAAATTGAAATTACACGATGAAGAAACCATTACTCAATTAGGTAGATTTGAAGAAATTACTCCAAATAACTTTAGAGGTGCTAAAGGTTCACATGATGACTTGGTATCTTCATTGTATTGGGCTGTATATTGCTTAAATCAACCACAAATTGACTTGGAAGGTGCTAAAATGGTTACACAGTCTGTACAAGACGAATATGCACCACCACCTTGTATGTTTGATGAATCAAGTGATAACAGTGATTTCTGGAGAAGTTTCAACTAATGAGTTTAAAAACACACTTAAAACCATTATTGAACCAAAGATCCAAGGCTAATGATTGGTATGTGCGAGCTACACTTGAAGCTATGAACTATTATATGAAAGAATTGGAAACTAAACTATCAGTTCCAAATCAAAACATAGTAGGTACAACAGTAGTTCCAGGTACACCTCCAATACCAACACCAATTTCAGGACCAATAGGATATTTCATTCCAACTTATCAAAGATTCTATTATTCTGAAGTCAAAAGAGCCATGTGGTGTGGTGATGGTACAAGATGTTTTGTTAATTTGTTTAATTTATTTGGAAAAAAGTTTGCCGATAACTTTACAAACCTAAGAGCTAATCCAGTATTGCAAATAAATTGTATGGTTACAATACCAACAGCAACATTTGGACTTTGTGGTACAGAATTAATTGAAACTGCAAGAGCAATTGGTGCGGCAATGACACCAGATACATTTGTATCAATTGAAAGTGACTTTTTAGCGACAGCAATTAGTACGATTCCACCTATAACAGTACCAGTTACTGGATTTGGATTGATTCCAATGGGAACATTTACAGGTAGTGCAGTAATTAATTTTTCAACAGTAGCATTTTAATATGGAACAGTATAATAATTATTGGAAATTATATAAAGAAGAAATCCCTAGTTGTGGATGTTTCTATGACACTAAAGCAGTAATTAGAGTTAGACCAATGAATGTGCAAGAAGTCAAATATCTGTCTACCTTGTGTTCACAGAATGCTACTGACATCATAAATGAAATTGTACAGAAATGTACATTGTTTGAACACATGGAATTTGACGATTTATTGCTTGCTGATAGAGAATATATCGCATTTTGGCTTCGTGCAAATAGTTTTCAACAGAATAATGGTTATACATTGAACTTGAAATGTGAAAAGTGTGGTACAGACTATACTCACACAACACAATTGGCTGAATTTCCAACAGTTTTGTTTGATTCCAACAAACCAAAACATAGAACAGTGTTGTTACCTGATTGTAATGTGACATTACAATTAAAATATCCAACAGTAAAAGAGTTAAGAAGAAAATCTGATGATATTGAAATACAGAATTTCATGAGACATTTGGATTTGGACACGAACGATAATGTTTTATTGGAAAATTTCTTGTCAAATCTAAGTGCACTTGATTATTCTGTATTGAAAAACAACATTGACGAAATGTTTATTGGATTTGACCGTAAATTGGCTATACCTTGTAGCACTTGTGGACACATTCACCACTATCAGATTGAATTAAACGATGAAGGCTTATTCGGTGCAATTAACATTGGTGATATTCTTGACATTATATTGAGAATCTGCAAATATACTCACTATCAGATACCAGAAAATCAACCTTGGTGGGAAGTTGAAGTAATGCAGACCAATGTAAATCACATGATGGAAGAAGAAGAACGCCAAATGAATAAGAATGATGGCAAAGTTACTATGACTAAGAGTCAATTGTAAGTTTAAACTTAAATAAAATTAAACTTATTTAATTAAGTTTAAGTATAATTATTATATTTCAAAATATAATTGATTTTGGAGTTATTATGGCTAAAAAGAAAGACGATGAAAAGAACTATTATGTGGATAATGCTCGTCTTCGTGAGTGTATTATTGAATATAATAGATTAAATTTGGATGATAAACGGAGATTGGTGTGCTTCCTATTTGCAGAGACTTGAAAACAAGTTCACTAAGGGTAAAATTACCCAAGACAAATATGAAGCTGCTAAGCAATTTATTGTCAATAAGATATCTTCCATTCAAAATGTTCAAGCTGAATATGAATCAATGACACCTGAACAGAAAAGAGAATATCGCATTAAATTTGATAAGCTTAAGAATGAAATGTGTGAATATTTCTTGAAAATCATTAATGGTCGAGTTAATTCATTTAGACTTAGAACATCAATGAAGAATTATGAAGATGTGAATGATATAATTCAAGATGCCTTTATCACTGTCATGACTTATATCAACAGATACAATGATGCTCAAGCAACATCTGCCTTTGCTTATGTTACACAGTTGGCAACTAATAGTATTTTGTTTTCATTGAATGAAATTAAAGAGCGTGAAGAAAAAATGGTAACCGGTCTTGATTTCTATGAAAACTTGAATACCTTGGATGACCCTCATAGCACAGATGGTTTGAATAAATTTGTGGAGTAATTATGGTAGAAAAGGAAGTTGAATTATCTTTAGGTGAAATTAAAGTACTTTACGAATATTTCATTGAACAATACAAGAAAGAAGGTATTACTGTTGCATGGAGTAAGTTGATTCTTAATAATTTGAAAATGCTTACTACACCATATAAGCAAATACATAGCGGTCTTTATGATGAAAATAGAGATAGCAAGTATATTGAATATGGCAACAAGTTACATACACTAATTAAGAAGTATGTTGATTTGGATGAACAAGGTAATCCAATTGTTGAAAATGGTGAACCACGAATTACTGAAAATATTGTTGAATATCAAAAAGAAGTCAAGAAACTTGATGAAGAATATAAAGACTTAGTTGATAGACTTGACCACAAGAACGAAATCAACAATAAATTCCTTTCACAAGTTGTGAAAATAAAAATTTACAAGGTTAGTGAACAGAAAATACCAAATTCAATACCACCTTATATTATAGGATTCTTACTTGACGAATAAAATATAACGGAGCAATTTAATGCTCCGTTTTTATTTATGCTTCTACTTGTGTATTTCCAACCGCGTGTAATGCGCCGCAAATATAACAGTTCTTAACATTACAAACGGGTTGTTTCATTGGATTATTACCAAGTGTAATTTTTCCTGTTGTAGAACGAATATCAACATTACCCATAGCACTTAATGTAGTGTTACCAAACGAATTTATATTGACATTTCCACTAACATTTACATTCATATTTGCGGCACCACCTGAATAAATGCTTGTACCAATATCAAGATTGCCATCACTATCAATTCTAATTACCGAACCTGTATGATGTGTGAAAGCAATTTCACCAGTTTTCTTATTCATAACAAGATAGTCTTTTTGGTCTGTCTGGAACAATACCATAGTGTGTGGATAGTCTTCAGTTCTAGTGTACCATTCAAAGAAGTCACCTTCTTTAGAAGTATATGCAGAGTTGAAAGCCAATGAATCATATACAGGCTTCATTTCATCGCCATTATCAAAATAACCACGAAGAATCGTATTCAATTCTGGTACAACAAAATTACCTTTAGTAGAAGTCCAAGATTGTACATCAGGAACTGCCCAAGGAATATTGTTAATTGCCAAGTCATCATAGTAACCATAGATTTTAACTTGAACACGACCTATTTTGTCTGGGTCGCAGTTGTTTACTACAATTCCAGTCCATTTTTTCAACTCTTTTGAAGGTGCTTTAGGTATAATTTGGTCAGTATTGATACTGTTTGTTTTACCCTTCATTAATTCTCTAAATTGGTCTATGTCTCTCATTTCTTTTTATTCCTTTCTAATTCTTCTTCTAATGCACCTTTACCAAATGTACCATCAGTAACACATTTCACTTGCATTGTATAAGAATTGTTTGCAGAAAAACAATGCTTTATACCACAAATGATATAATTACCAGAATGTATTTTATCTATACCGTCTGCATTAGAGAAATCAATATAGACTTTATCACTCAATGTTGGTCGGCATTTGTTGTTTCTAAATTCTTCAGGTAGTCTGTGTACATCAACGAATAAGTTTACAAAATTTTGGAAGAAACTTCTTCTAATCATTTCGTTATGTGGTGGAGCCAAGTCATAATGTGAATGATAGTCTTGGAAATGCATACCACAGTCAATATATTTAGAAATGTTTTCTATTTGACCAGCGGCTTTATTACTACGAGATGCTAGATAAGGTTCATCTTGTGAATATTCAATTGTTCTATATTTACCTAAAGTAATTTTATCAATCAATTGTCCAATTACTAAGTCAGTCACATCCAAATCACCTGTTGCTAACAATATGTCTGTAATCATATCGGTGAAATTCAAATCAGCATAAGCAATATCGTCATCAAACAATTTTGTAAAATTGTAAGGTGTGTAATATGCTTCTTTAATTTTATAACCACCTTGGTTCAATATAGGACCTGCTGCATGCAAGAAATCACAATCACCATAAATCATAGTTAATTCATCTCTACCTTCAGGCTTTATCTTTTCATAATAGTATTTGATATGTTCAAACTTACATAAACTCTTTTGTTTTGCTAATGATTTGACGGAAGTATAATATGTTTGACCATAACCATCTGTATAAAGAATAGGTGCATCGTCTTCCTCAATCCAAGCATGTTCAACAATCTTTTCAATGAATTGAGCTCTAGTATCATTGCAATTAATCCACAATGAAGCATCAGCTGGTGAACAAACCTCAACATATTTTAATGGAGTATCATCCAATACTTCGTGAATGGCTTCGCCAGATGTTTTTTCATCACGAGTTATCAATGATAGTTCAGTAGTTTTCGGATAGGTGGTTACCTGATTCAAATATGTCTGGGCGTTGTAGATACCAATGAAGGTATAATTATATGTTCCTGACGCAAGCTCTGGCAAGCAATTGATACTCTGAATACAGTATTCACCTTCAATGTATGGTTTTGGTTCTTTACCTTCAATTTCAATGTTTGGAGTAATTTTAATGAATATTCTATCTCCATTTTTGACATTGAATCCAGTAAAGAATGAACCTTTATCTTGAATTTGTAATTTGAATGTAGGCAATAGGCTAAACATGTCTTCACTGATTTCCAATGAAGATATCAAGTTAGCTGGTATCAATATACCTTCTTTAGGGTCATTAAGACGAATTTCGTATATTTCGTCAGTATAATTAAGATTGGCAGTACCACCTTTTTGTGTAGCAATAGAAGAAATATTTTCAGCCATATATTACTCCTTCTTTAAAGTAAATGTTATTCCTTTATTGCCTGTAGTCCAACCATTGACTTTAAAATTATTTCGTATAATATCGTATGCTTGTCTCAAGTTATTTGGTGTTTCAAAACCAGCAAAATAAACATCGTTAATTGCAAATAAGAAATCAGCTTTTTGCAATTTTAGATATGCATACAAATGAGCTGCAGCAACAATATTCAATAGGTCTTGTTTATCATTGAATAGTTCAGTCATTTCATTGGCTAAGCTATTACTTTCACGCTCATTGTTCTGTAACAAAATCATTACTTGTTTGACTTTTTCTTTATTGTCAATAAGCATTTGCTGTAATTCCAATGCACAATCCATAGTTAGGTCTTTATAGTCAGGGTCTGTATCAAACAATCTATAAATTGAAAACATTATAGATTTATTCATCTGTTTAAAACCTTTTAATCCACCAATTGATGAATGGCTACCCTTAACTTCTATTCGTCTACCTTCACTATCAATCAAGTCACCAGAACCATTTGAAAAATAAATGTTCTTGAAACAAGACACTAAAAGAAATTCACCTTTACCGATTGCTGGTTGATGTGTTGTAACTTCAAGAGCATGTTTTACATATTCTGGTTTCAAATATGAATCTAGTTTTGCATCTTTTAGAAAATTAACAATTTTTAAAGGACCGAAATTTTGGAATGTAAACTTATTATCGTTCAATTGTTCAAATAAGTCTTTTGGATTTGCAATCAAGTCTTGTAACAAGATAGCTTTATGTTTACCCATCAATTCTGAATGTTTACCACATTTTTCTTTAGACCAGAATTCTTTAAGATACTTTGATAGTTCTGCAACATTAACTGATGTACGGACATTGTTGATGTCTGCATCACCTAATTTTTGAAAATTACCATTATTATCTTTTGTGTATATTTCAGCCATTGTTATATTTATTTGGTATTGAATGTACCATTGTTTTCATTGAAGTAACCAAAATTGACTACACCGTATTCGCCATTGTAACCATTATCAATGTACATAATTCTCTGTATTTCACCAGGTCTAATGTAACGAGTTGCTCTCAATGTTTGATATGAAGAACCAACCTTTCTCATGCGAATGCCTTTGAATGTCAATGTTTCAGTTGGGTTTTCATTGAATAGATAAATGGTATAGCATTTTGCATTAGTACCCTTAACACCAGACGAATGGATGTTAGCACCTTTTTGATTCAATCCATCAAATAGGTCTTCAATGAACAATTTATAACGAGTACCTTTCAAACCTTTAGCACCTTTGAAACCTTTAACAGTCTTTACACCAGCTGTTCTATAAACATAAGTATATCTTCTAGACATAAATTCATCTTCTTTATTTTGTAGAGCAGCATAGTTAATGTGTTTGGTAACACCTTGAATTGTATTGCCCTTGATATAATCGTAGATATGTTCAATGTTTAGTCTGTAAACATCGTTTGAACTTCTAATCATTGGGAACAAGATAGAATCTGGTGTGTAAATTGTATTCTGTAAGTGATAATTATTAATTGATTGGGTCATTTCTTCAAAGTTATTGTTGATAATTATTCTAGTGTTATCAGCATTCCAACCAGATGTGAATCTATAATGATATTTCTGTACAGGCTTTTTCCAACCACGAACTGCAAACATTGAAGGAATGTAACCAACCTTCGTAGCTGAGAAATGTGGGTTTTCATCATAGTTATTGTTATGAATCAATTGATAAGAATCTTTTTCAACAGAGAACAAATCAATTCGTTTTTCAGTTTCATTATAATCAGTAAATTTAGAAACATTTTCAGCAGGTGTATATGGAATTTGATTAAATCTATTTGTATAAGATTCACCACCACCTACAACAAATATCTTGTTAAGTGAATAGTCACCTTCATCCGCAGAAATATCGTTATAAGAACCAGATGTATCAGCACCACAGAAATAATTATCCTGTTGGTTATTAAAATGCATTATGCTAAATGGAGCTGTATCTGGGTCACCTTCTGCACCATCAGTATGATACTGATGTGAAGCATTATAAATTGAAGATACTATATTATTTGTAGTACCAATAATTTCGCCTTTATAGAACTTATAGTAATCTTCAATGGAAGTTACATTTTCGCTCTTCAATGTAAATGGATTCATATAAGAGTTGTAGTTACCAAATACAACAGAATAATCATTTGGTACACTTGCAGTTCTATCACCAGTCAATAAGAATGAAGATACATTCAATGAATCAGAATAACCTTCATATTTAATTCCTTCATACATGAATGGAGTATAGAAGTTTTTAGTTGCGACTAATCCTTCATGACCGATTGAAGCAACATTAGATACATTAGAAATCAAATTAGAATCTGTTATAGCAGATGTGATTCCTGTATCATATTCAATAGCATCACTTAAAGTATCATGATGTGTAAATTTACCTTTAATGTGTTTAATATCATTTACAATGTAATATGTTTCATCGAGTTTGAATGGGTTATGTGTCTGTGAATGGTAGTTGTTACCAATGTAAGTGATATTGTCAAACGAATACTTATATCCGTAGAATGGTATAATATCTCTAATACCATTTACACCAATATAAGAATGCTGATAAATGTCTGTATTGTTCATAGAAGACAATACAACATCATTTGCATTTATGAAGATAGCTTCATTTAATTTTTGTAAATTGTTTGCTGTACTATTCAAGAATAAAGCGGAAGAAACATCATTCAATAAGTTATCGTTAGAAATCAATAATGCATTGTCATTTGACTTTACAAGATTGTTTCGTTTTGAACTAACTTCAAAAGTATTTTGTGAGAATGTTTCTGATAGTATTTTACCTTCATTATCCAATGCAGCATAATAGCCACCATTTGAATGTAAGCGGAAAAATCTTTGGTTACCTGATGTTGCAGATTCAGCAGAAATAACAGTATTGTTGAATGCCTTAATTTCTTCATCTACACAGAATTTGTTTTCATCGTGCATATCTTCGGGGAATAAGTTCACCTGAATTTTATCATTACCAGTAGCTTGGCTTAATGAGAAGAAATTTTTTGTTCTACTATAATACAAAGCAACAGCATCAGTATTAAATACATCGTCTTGTTCATCACCATAAGACAACATAATTTGTGGTTTTACAATATTTGAATCGTGTCTGTCAAATATTGTTACAGCTGCACTTATATTCCACAAATTGTTAATTTTTTCGGTTTCATCTGTTAGAACAATGTTGGCATAATCATAAACACCTTCAAATGGTTCAACATTTGTTGCAGATTCAACAGCATATGCTGTCTTATTACGAATGGTATTAATTTCGTAATCGTAATTTAAATTATTTGCTGG
>JAGCBE010000003.1 GCA_017652345.1 Methanobrevibacter sp. | reverse complement strand
AACTATGCGCCTGTGTGGGAGTACGGTTTGACTGCTTACTTATACTCCTTAAGTGTCTTATGTTCCGTTGCATCCAGAGTTTCGCTGGAACTGTTTTGGCCTTCAACAGCTCTATTATAAGGCCTAGCTAAAAATTGATTAAATGTCAATTGCTTACCAGCAGAAATAAGCATAGGCTCTATTTTGGTGGGTAGAGAAGGAGTTGCACCTCCGATGTTTCTTACGTACGTGATTTACAGTCACGAGCCCTCGCTACTAGGCATACCTACCCATATTGGTCACCGCAGTCGGTTACGATCCGACCATACCAGGTTGAAAGCCTGGTGACTTCACCAGTTGTCTATGCGGCGATTTTTTTATGGGGTAATCTGCCAGAGTTGGACTGACGATTTCAGGGCCACAACCTGACGTGTTACCGCTACACCAAGATTACCATATTTTTTCGGGTTTTTTGGCACTTTTTGGCCTCGAAAGCACCAAAAAACCCTAGATTTTTGTTTTAAATACCGCAAAAAATCCTTGAAAAAACCGCTTTGCTCTGTAAGAGGTTTTTCTCCTCTTATCAACATTATTTTTTACTTTTTTTGATTAAATCTAAATTGTTCCATAAATAATTCATGAATTGAACCCAATTTAATTTTACTTGAGTATAAACATCAATTTTAGTAGCTATATCAAGGCACACATCTGTTCTGTAAAAATTACCCCACTTTTTGATATGTTCTTCTCTTTCTTTGATCAAACGATCAATTTCTTCATTTTCTACATATGGAGGCCAAGAAGTTAAAATAATTTCCCATTCTGCTTTACTTCCATAGTAATAGCTTAAAGAACGACTAACTTTTTCTTCAAAGAATTTAAAAGCTTCTTTTGAAGATTGAATTTCTTCATTTTCTTTTCCAAATTGTTTTTTAAGCTCTTTCTTAATATTAATTAAATCATTAAAAAAACTACCGTGTTCAAAGATATTAAAAACTACAACTTTCCTTGCACTCCAATCTTCATAAACTACATTCCAAACTAATTTTTTAGGCTCATTTAAATCATCATAATTTTTTCCATAACGATAAAAACTTATTTCACTTTTATCTGTCAACATAATAAGTCTCCTTTACTCTTCTATAGTTTTATTTTTATATTTTATTTTTCGAGTGTATCTTTTTTTATTTTTAAAAATAATTTTCGGATATTTAATTTGCGCTTGCAAATGATCAGGAGCTGATATTTCTTTTTCTATTTCAACAGTTTTACCATTAAAATCTTTAATTTTTATTTTCTTTTTCATATTGACTCCTTTGGCAAAGTTATTTATATGAAGTAGGTAGTCTCGGATGCCCGCTCCAACAAATAACTTTATTTAAAATTGGTTAGATATAATATCTAATTCTTTTTCTTTGGACTACTTATTAGTAAATTGCCAAAAGGTGAAAAAACATCAAAGAAGAAAGGATCATCAAAGAAATTATTAATAATTCTTTCTAAAGGCGTATTTGCTTTACCGTTTTTGTAAGTAATAAATACTCCATTAGGATAATCTTTATTAAAATCATCAATTACTTTCTTAATTTCTGCTTTCTTTTCAAGATATTCTTTACTAATTTCTTCGTAATAATCTTGTAATTCCTTTTCTAATTCTTTTTGTTTTTCATCATATTTTTTATTATATTCTTTCTTTAAATCTTCAAGCTTACCAACAGCTTCATTAAATTCTTTAACTCGCGCTTCTCTTGTTTCTTTAAGTGTTTGTTCTTTCTTTTCTTTTTCTGCTAATTGTTCTTGATAAACTTTTTCATCGGCTTCTTTTGCCTCTTTAGAATAATAAGATTGTTTTGTTAATTCACTATAAATTTTTTCCATAATTTTCTCCTCGGCACACTCTTAAATCTTAGTGCCTTTCTTTTGTTTTTTAATATTATATCAGTCCCGAGGCACACTGTTATAATCTTTATACTTGTATTATATCATATTAGATAATGTTTGTCAAGTATTTTTTTTTATTTTCTTGATTCAATATATCTTTTTACTTCACTTGCATTATCATAAACATCATAATTTTCATTATCTTTAAATACTAATAATGTAGGAGCTTTTTTAATATGATATTGTTTTGTTAGGTCTACTTTTTCTTCAGCATCAATTACTTGATATTTAATGCCTGCTTTATCTAACATCATTTTACTCATTTTACAATTTGGGCATGTCTTTGTTGCAAAAAGAACCAATTTTTCATCAAATTTATTGAATTCTGCTTCATTTTCCTCTTCACAACTACAACGTATCTTTCCATTACTAATAGCTTCCTCTTTCTTTTTTAAAACAGAGGTGTTAACATCGTACACTTTTCTTTCTCTGAATTCTTCAGCCTTGCCATCATTCCAGTTTTGAACTGGTCTGTAGTAGCCTGTGATTCTAGAATATACTTCAGTCTTTTCACCACATACTGGGCAAGTATATACTTCACCAGTGATATACCCATGTTTAGCACATACTGAATAAGTAGGTGAAATAGTATAATATGGAAGCTTGTAGTTTTCTGCAATCTTTCTAACTAGATTAGCAGTAGCTTGCCAAGATGGCATCTTTTGACCTAAGAAGGCATGGAATACTGTACCAGATGTATAAAGTGTTTGAAGTTCATCTTGAATATCTAAAGCACTGAAGATATCATCAGTATATCCAACTGGTAAATGACTTGAATTTGTGTAATAAGGAACCTTATCATTTCCAGATGCAGTAATGATATCAGGGAAGTCCTTTTTATCATGTTTAGCAAGTCTATATGAAGTAGATTCAGCTGGGGTTGCTTCTAGATTATATAGATCACCATATTGTTCTTGATAATCTGATAATTTATTTCTCATGAAGTTAAGAGTCTTCTTAGTAAAATCTTGAGCTTCTTTATTAGTTAAATCTTTTCTTAACCATTTAGCATTTAAGCAACATTCATTCATACCAACAAGTCCAATTGTTGAGAAATGGTTGTTGAAAGTGCCTAAATAACGTTTTGTATAAGGATATAGGCCAGCATCAAGTAATCTTGTGATAACATTACGTTTAATCTTTAAACTACGAGCGGCAATATTCATCATACGTTCTAATTTATCGAAGAATTCATCTTCGTTATTAGAAAGATATGCAAGCTTTGGCATATTGATAGTTACAACACCAACTGAACCTGTTGATTCTCCTGAACCAAAGAAACCACCAGATTTCTTTCTAAGCTCACGAAGATCAAGACGCAGTCTGCAACATTGATGAGTAATTATTCCATTTGGAAGTTCATAAATATGCTCTGGTGTATTAACAGTAAAATTATAGACTGTATCAATATTTCTGGCATCGAGTAATTCGACATTAGAAACTCCTACTATATAATAATCGTCATTATATATTTGAGGATCACCAATTTTGAGCTTATAAGAAGTAAAATGTTCTAAGTCACTCTTATCTGCTTTAAAATATCTAGTATTTTTTTCATCTATTTGATATTCAAAATATTTACCAATTGTTGCAAAAAGAGCAATCATATCTTCACAAAGTTTTTTATTTGTTGTGTGAGCAAAAATTTTACATTTTTCACTTCCATCTGTGGCTAAATACCCATCATAAATTCCTTTTCTAAACTCAAAACTTGTATCATATGTTCTGCACTCAATACGTTTCTCAATCGCTTTATCATTAGAAATAAATTGTTTTACGAACATCACTGCCCCTGCTCCAAAAACTTTTACTTTATGACAGTGTTTGTCCACATCTAAAATTACAGAGACTCTACTTGCAAAATTTTTTTCAAAGAAAGCCTTAATTTCTTCACAGATATCTTTGCGTTTGTCGTTTATAGCAAAATTTACTTCAACATTATTATGTGTTATCCATCCTTCTGCTAAATAATATCCTATAATTTTTCCTGATTCATATGTGCCTATTGAAGATTCATTATAGCCATGTCTTGCAAGAAGAAGTTTATCAGTCGTTTTAACATCTTGAGCAAGACAATCTATAATTTTATTATCTCTTACAACAACGCATTTATGGTCGTAAGAAAAACTTTGACTTTGTCCATTATCTAATTGTATTTTAACGTATTTATCATAATTTTCATATGGCACTTTAAACATATCGATAACATCGACAAATTTTCCATTCATCAATATTTGATATTTTCTACTAGGATCTTTTATCCAATTATTAACCAAATGGCGAACTTCGTTTTTACTAATTCGACCAAATTTATCTTTATAAATAAGATTTTGAGTTCCTAAAATAGCCATAGATCTTACATCACTAGGTTCCATATCAGAATTGATATAGTTAGAGAAGTAAGGAGTACCATATTTAGCAGTCATTTCAAATAATAATCTATTATTTTCAGTTTCACTCCAATCAAAATCTCTAGTAATAGAGTATGTAGGAATTGGGTATTGGAAGCCTCTACCATTAGCATCGCCTTCAATCATAATTTCGATGAATGCTTTATTTACCATATCCATTTCTTTTTGGCAATCTTTATATTTAAAATCTTGTTCTACACCCCCAACAATAGCAGGAAGCTCAGAAAGATCATTTGGAACCGTCCAATCTAATGTTATATTAGTAAAAGGAGCTTGTGTTCCCCATCTAGAAGGTGTGTTAACACCATAGACGAATGATTGAATACATTGTTTGACTTCTTTATATGTTAAGTTGTCTTTTTTTACGAACGGAGCTAAATAAGTATCAAATGATGAAAATGCTTGAGCACCAGCCCATTCATTTTGCATGATACCTAAAAAGTTAGTCATTTGATTACATAAAGTTGATAAATGACTAGCAGGAGAAGAAGTAATCTTTCCAGGTACACCACCCAGACCTTCTTGTATTAATTGTTTTAAAGACCAACCAGCGCAATAACCAGTAAGCATTGACAAATCATGGATATGAATATCACAATTTCTATGAGCATCACCAATTTCTTTATCATATACTTCTGACAACCAGTAATTAGCTGTAATTGCTCCTGAGTTAGATAAAATCAAACCACCAACTGAATATGTAACTGTAGAATTTTCTTTAACTCTCCAGTCATTGATGTTTAGATAATTATCAACAGTATTTTTATAGTCAAGAACAGTTTCTTGAGCTCTCAAAATATTGTCTCTGTTTTTTCTATATAAGATATAATCTTTTGCTACATCTGTATAATTTGCTTGAATCAAAGTTATTTCAACAGTATCTTGAATGTCTGCAACTGAGATAGTATTGTCTTTTATTTTTTCTCCTAAATTAGCCATGACTCTTAAACTTATTAATTCAATAATATCGTCTGTATAAACTCTATTTACAGAAATAAAAGCTTTTTTAATAGTCGACTCAATCTTTCTTAAATTAAACTCATCTATACTTCCATCACGTTTTTTTACACTTAACATATTTCTCCTCCGTTATTTTTAACAGAAAGAGAACCAAACTCTTTATTTACTTTTTCTCTTACCTCTCTATATAAGGGGCAATGAGGCATATTTAATTTTACTTCCATAATTCATTCTCCGTCCTATATAATAATTTAAATTCAGGGGCAACGATGTGAAACCGTCACCCCAATAAAATTCTCGTTTTATTTTAATTTTTAAAAGAAGATAAAAACCCGTTTCTCAGCATTTTATCTTCATGATTACCCAGCCAAAAAAGTTAAAACGCTCAGAAACGGGTTTTAGAGACTTCTCTTAGATTCCATTTCTTTTCCCTTTGTACCTTTTCGCGGGTTTAAAAATCTGATAAATCAAATATCTTTGTAGCTTGACCATTAGAACATTGTTCATTTAAATAATGGTCCATAACTTCTTCGTGACGACTTATGCCTTTCCATTCATTCAATACTTCTCCTGTGAATTTTCCCCCAGGTTTCCACATTGAATAGTAAGGACATTGACGTCTACCTTCAGCAGGTTGTTTTGGATTCAACCCCCCAAATTCACAATAGTAACACAATGGAGAAGGAGATGGTTTCCATTGATCTTCAGAAGCGGTCTCAATTCCATCGAATAAAGCCTTTAATTTCTTCTTAGCTCGATTTATACATCCCATTGTTCCAATTGGTTGTCGTGCATTTACGAACGGCAAATCATAGAAAAATAGAGTTGGTTCTGTAAATAAACCTAACGCATTTTTCAAAGCCATTGCATAAATACAATGTTGCATTGGAGTTTTTGTATCTTTTTCATCGAAGAACTTATTTTTTGTTTTAATATCATCAATAATATATTGTTGAGTTTTGGTATCGAACCAAATTCTATCTATATAACCTTTTAAGATATGTCCTTCAAAAGTAAATTCGAAATATTTTTCTACATCAAAGATTTTATAAGTTGGGTGGTCTTGCAGAAATTTTTCTTGACGATACATTCCTTCTTTTGCATACCACTCACAACGTGTAGCATAAGATTCCCCATTTTCATCAACAGTATAAAAATCAGATTTATATCTTTCCTTTAGGATATTTATACCGAATTGCCCATTATCCATATCTTGCGGATGAGCTTTAGGATTGTTAATATTATAAAAATCTTCTCTCAATGCATCATAATCAGGAGTTTCCCCCTTCATTAAAGCATAAGAAATATGTTCTTCAATCCAGTGAACTAAAGTTCCTAACTCAAGCGCAAGTGTGTTTGATTCAACATAAATTAAATCTTCATACTTTAATTTATATTTCCATGGGCATTTATTATAAGTATCTACCCTAGAGTAAGAATACTTAATTACTCCCATGAGTTCTCCTTTCGCGAGACTTAATTAAGTCTGCGCTTTCTTTCTGTATCAGCTTCTACAGCTGACACTTGTTGTTTCTTTTTCATTAATTTTTCTAAAGTTTCTTTACCTTTATCTGCAGGACTATCTTTATATCCTAACAGACCTTCGTAGTCCATGACCACATAAATGTTAGCGTATTTTGTTAGAGGTTTTGTAATCTTTAATAATTTCTCTTCATAATTTTGAGTTAATTCCGATTCTTTGTCATCGTCATTTTCTTTATCATAACAGAATATTATTTCATTAACCCCCAAGTTGAGAAGTAGTTTTAATTGTTGTGTACTAAAAGAACTACCGCATGTAGCAACAGCAAAATTATTATTTTCGTACTCATATTTGACTTCCCCTGTGTTTGGATCTTGTTTCTCAATATATCTATTATAGTAAGTTGCGCATAGTAGAACGGATTTTTCGCCCTCAAATACAGCAACTTTTTTAAGTCTACGAATAACATCTTGATTTTCATAAAGCCCATATAGATTTTGTCCAAGAGGGTGTTTATAACAATCCTTTTGAATATACACAGGCATATATTTCTTTCCATCGGCAACTTCGTCGGGGTCAAAAGAACGCCCACGAATTCCACACAAGTTTCCATCAATATCTCTATGAGGAATAATAATTTTTCTCATTGCAGAATCTATACGAATTCCATAATGAGCCATTGCATCGGCAGAAATACCTTCTTTTAGCCATTCTGCTGGAGCAACAGTTGGTCCGAAATATTCCAGAATATTTTCTTGAACTTTTGGTAAAGGTTGAAGTTCTTTCTTTGGAGCATTAAAGTCTTTAAACTTTTGTAAAATGGTCCAACCATCACTTAATTCTTCCTTTGTTTCATTCCCAAATCCAAATTGAACCCCCCCAAGATTAAAGAAGTTTTGAACGTCAACAAAAGCCTTACGAAACTCTGATACTGGGTCATACCCCTTTGATTTACATGTTAAGCTAAAAATATCAAAGTTTTCAGCGCACTCTGTATAGCAGTGGAATTGCTTACTTTCTACATAATAGAAAAGTTTATGCTTTCCACAATGAGCAGGGTTGTGGCATATTGTTTGAAAAATTGGGTTTCCATTTGGATCATATTCTGGTTCGTCTGAACCTAAAAATTCAGTAACATATTTAATCACATCTTCAACAGAAAGTTTATCCTTAAGTTCTTGCGAAGTCATAAGCATTACCTCCTATTAATAATCTTGTACATTAAATTGAAAATCTTTAATTGAAATATCTTCTGAATCTTTAATTGAAATATCTTCTAATTTTTCTTTTGTTTCTTTTATTTCTTTTGGTTTTACTTCAACAGCAGTATCATCTACTAGTGTTTCAATTTCAGGTTTAGTATTATCAACAGTTTGGTCTAAGATATATTCAACATTAGTATCATTAACATCAACAATTACACCTTCATTATTAGTAACAAAACAATCAGTAGTTCTACAAGTTGCTCTATCAAAATGAATATATAATCTAATATTATTGAAGCGTCCACGTCTTACTTTATAAATATGAATAACATGTGTTGGTTCTAATTCAAATCCTTTAGCAACGTGAGCTGCGATAACTTGTTTATCAGCTTCACGAACAGGAAGTAAAATTGCACCATTATCAACTTTATCTGAAATAGCTTTTGCACCTCGTAATAATTGTTGATCAGCTTCTTTTGCGCTTTTCCACTCACCTGACAATTGTGTAGCGGTCCAAATAAAAATATTTAAACGGATACACAATTCTTTTAATCTAGTTATAAACATTAAAAGAATTTGATCTTCTCTTAATCCCGAAATACGGGTTTTAGAAGCTCCCTCGGCTAGAATTTTTATACTACTTGCTAAATAATCATAAAAGAAATATTGAACTCCATACATTTGATAATATTTTTTTATAATATTTTCGATATCATCCATATTATAATCACTAATGCGGACAAAATATAATTGAGCTCCTGCCATAAGGGTTGCTGCTTTACGTACTCTTTCTTCCTCGCCTTTTTCATACCTACCATCTAATATATGATGTTCTGGAACCCCTGAAATACAAGACATCCACATTGTTTGTATTTCAGATAGTTCTAATTCAATAGAAATAAGTAATACAGGTTCGTGAATATCAGTTTTAACCCATTTACACTTTGTGGTGTCATAATATTCTCCAACTGCAGTTCGGCATGATAATTCAGCTTGACGCCTTGTCTTGCCCACTCCACTTCCCGAAGACTCAATACACAATTTTCCCAATATCATACCACGATATATTGTGGTCAATTTAGGACTTGTGAATGGTAATCCCATTTCAGGAACTTCTTTCAATTTATCAATTAATTCTAAAGCTCCATCACCAGCAGCACCTTGAGCCATATCACTAGACATACTAAATTTTTCCTTAACTTGTGTTAATTGAGTTTCAAAATGTAAAATAACATCTTCTACGCTCATTTTGTCAAAATTTTTTTGCATTTCACTTGCTTTGACAGGGTCTAATATTTGATCGTCATAAATTGGTGTTACATCAAAACCACGATTATCAAAATCGTTTAATACGCTCATTTTTTTCATACGCTTGTAGTAATAGTCACGATTTTTTTCGTCTACTAATTCAAGCATTTGTGTAATATAATCTGGACCTTGATTATCAGAAAAAACCTTATATTGAGTAGGATATGTTTTCAGAAATTGGTCAATATCCATATAAGAAATGGATTGAGCTCCATTGATAGCAATATTTTCTATTGCCCCGAACAGAATTCGGTGAAATTGGTCTGAAAAATCCTCTATATTAAATTTATATTTGCTGTCTGAAAAAAGCACAGGGTCTTTAATAAGACATCCTAAAACCTGCATTTCAGCCATTTTATCTGCATATCTATGATTTATATTGTTAATTCCCATTTAAAGGTCCTCAATTCTATAATTTGTTTTTCGTTTAGCAGAAACAGGTCTGCGAATTTTAACAGTAACTGTTTCTGTTTTATCTTCATGTTCTATGTTTTTCTTCATGATTTCTTGTTGCTTTATTGCATATTGACGAGTTTCTTCGTAAAAACTATCTATAATATTAAGACCATAAGCAGGGAGTGGTTCATGACCTAAAATATTATAATAATAAACTAAAGTCATTTTAATCCCCGCCAAAGTTTTACCAGAGCGTTCAAGTCGGTCAATTTTGGCGACCCACGACTCTGGTAATTCTTCTATAGCGAATAAGTCTTTAATAAAATCGCATAATTCTTTTTTCTCGTTTTCATGATTTAAAACATCATCAAGAATTAATTTATAGCATTGGTCGCAGTACAATCTACCATTGTACAAGTGACCAGAGCCAATTATAACTTGTTGACATTTAGGACAACGTCTTCCAGCCATTACGACCTCCACTAAAAATTTTTAAAATTTAATAAAAGACAGGTTTTATTTAGATTCTTCTTGTTTCTTTCCTAAACCAGCTTTTTCATAATAGCCTTTATCAACAAGTTGGTCATAGAAATATTGAAGTCTAGCTTTTTCTTCAGGTGAAGAATTTTCATTAACAGCTTTAGCTTTAAAGTTTTGAGCATTGCAAGCTTCTTTCATTTTATTGAAAGTTTCAACATTGCCTTCAGCTTGATTCATAGCTGCTAACATTTCTCCTAATTCTGCAACTAAAGTTTCAATATTCTTATTTTCGTCTTTTTCAACAGCGACTTGTTGTTTAGCTTCTTCTTCTTTCTTCTTTTGGAAAGTAGTTGCTTTAACTCCTGTAGCTTGTTCTTCTAATTTGATAGCATCATCAATTGCTTTTACTAATTTATCCCAATTCCATTCAGGAATAACAGAAACAATTTTTCTAAAACGACTACCAGCATAGAAAGCTTGAGTTCCTTTTAAATGTAATGTTGAAAGAATTTCATTTCCATCGGCACTATTTTGAGTTTGCGCATATGCAATAATATCGCAGAAATCGCAGATGATAGCACTACAACGTTTTAAATCTCCAGATTTTGGATATAATTGATTGAATTCTTCTCCAACTTCATTCTTTAATTTTCTTTCAACTTCATGAGCTAAGAATACTACTGTATAACCTGCAGAACATAATTTCTTTATAGGTTTTAACATTTCTTTTTCATATTCTTTCCAATTACCAAAACCTCTGTTTCCAGCAGCAATACTACCAATACCAAAAACATCACAAATATAATCATCTGCTAAATCAGTAATTCCTTGAATAGTATCGATGATAATTGTAGAATAACGTTCTTTAGCTTTAGCAATAGTTGCAGGAGATGTTAATTGTTGAACTAAATTAGTAAATGTTCCCCATTTATCAATATAGAAGTGAGCAACACCTTCAATAGCATTTAAACCTTTTTCAAAGCTTAAAAATAAAGGTTTTGGTGCTAATGATGTATTATAAGTTTTACCAGCACGGTTTGGTCCATAAATGACGATACTTTTTCCTTCCATACCGCCAATAACATGAGAAATTTCAGGTGAGAATAAATCTGCCATATTTCTTTACTCCTTAAAAACTATCTGGATCAAATGCTGCTTTAGCATTGTCAGTAAAGTTAAAATCTTTTACTGGTTGTTGAGGTTGATTAGAAACTGTTTTATTACTCTTTGATTGTCTATTTTCAGTATTCTTTTGAATTAATGCATCACGAGCAATTAAACCTTTCTTTACATCTTCAGTAGTAAAACCAGCTTTTTCATAAGCAGAATCATTTGCATCAATAGTAGTAGATCTACCACCACGAACTAATCTTTCTTCAACAAAACTTGTTACTGCAGAAGAAGTAGGTTTTTGACCAAAGAATTGAGTATTTTCAACTTTTTGTTCAACTTTCATAAGGTTGTATACTTTTCCTGTCATTTGTTGAATAGTTTCTCTTTCTCTCCAATTAGCATTAATATGATCAGATACAGCACCAGCTTCTGTGATATATGTAATACGATGCATTGTTCCATTGTAATCAGGAGTGATAGCCGTAATCACATATCTGCCTGTTTCTTCATAATCATTACTATTTGCAACTTTCTTCATTTCAGGTTGAATTCTTTCAATAAAAGCATCAATTGTAAAATTAGCACCTGGTTCAAATACAGAATTTGGATTAAAAACATGAATGCTATCAAACCAATTCTTAAGAGCAACTTCTGTCCTTGAACTAACAGTTCCATTGTCATCTTTTACAGCATACTCACGGAATTCAGCATGAGCCTTAATCTTAGTTGCTAAATCTTTGACAGTGTCAAAAGTAGCAGTAGGATTAGCTTCTAATTGATCCTTAATGCTTGTTGTGTGTTCTGGTAATAAACTTTGTAATGAAACAAAAGTTTTATTAGCATTACCTGTTGATTGACTCTTTTCAGCAGCATAAACTTTTATTCTAATGCTGTTTAAATTGTCAAAAGCCACTGTTACAGAACCTTGAATAGCTCTGCCATTTGCAGTGTTTTTCATTTCTAGGTTATTTTCACGTAAATAACCAACAACGTCGACTTTGTTTTCAACTTTGTCTTTCATAATGTAAAAATTTTCTCCTTTTTTTAAAATTTATATCTACATAACATATCGTTATTGATACCAAAATTAATCCTTTTTCGCCCCACTTATCATAAGGCACCAATATAATATCATAGTTTTTGTCTTTTGTCAAGCGACTTTAATATTTTTTTAATTTTTTTATTTTATTGCAGTAATCTTAGGAGAATTACTTCCTATAATAATTGAATTGGATAACTTATTTTGTATTTTAAGAATATACGCATAGTCTCCATTGGCGAAGGAAAAACTAGTGCAATTTACAACATTCTTAATAATTGTATTTTCGTCAGATAATAATTTAATATTATAAGTCCCTGAACCGTCATCATCAGAAACTATTTGGCATATTTCAACTTTATCTAACATAGCTAATTTTGCGTCAATTAGCGAATTAATAACATCTAAAAATTCTTTAGAAAAGCGCTCTGTATCAAAACCCATTTTTTCCTCCTTTTTAACCTATTTTAAAATAGAATTTTTTTAAATACATAATTGTTATTTTTTATAAACAGGTAGAGAGAAGAAACTGAAATTTTTTCAGTTTCTTCTTTACTTAAATCTCTACAATAAATTCAGTCACAGTATAATCAGTAACATTATGTTGTTCAATGTAATTACTTCTTTTTAATTCACTATTAAATAATATTCTAAAAGTGTTGCCATTAGATGTGTAAACTAATATATAAAATATCATAATTTACCTCCTTAATGATCAATCATCTGATTCAACATAAACACCTAAATAATAAGTGTCTGTTGCAGTACTTACATTAATAACAATATCACCACCATTATAAACATAACCTAAACCCATTGTATAATCATTAATGTCTGTTTCTGTTATTGTAACAGTAGTTGCACTTGAAGAAGCTTGTTTAGTTATACTATCCCACGTTACAAGACTACTTTGAATAGCATACATCATATCATTAAAATCTTGTTCATCAGAACATATAACATATGGAGCAATTATGTTTGATGTTGCAGCTGCAAACACAAATTGATATGTTATATTTCTATAACCAATTGCTGTGTAACTTACACTTTCTGTAATTGTTCCAACACAAGGATCTTCCTCTGTATAAATTACATAATATCCTTCTGCTGGGACAGCATACCAACTATATTCAGTTCCACTTAAAATCTCTACAGAGACATCTGAATTACTAGTATGAGTTATTCCGTCTATAGTATAAACAATAGAAGAAACATGAGCGCCCACTGTAATTGCTAAAGTATAGATATTTGAACAAGAAACGGCAACATCAACTGGCCCTATTGGATTTCTAAGAACAATTTTTCCACTTGTAGGATAATATTTGTAATTACATCCCACAACAGTTATACTAGGAGGCATACTATACCCTTCATTTGGTTTTACATAAACAGTAAGTTCTCCATTCGCATAAATTCTATTTGCACCGATAACTGTTCCATTGTTAGCAGTAATTGTAACTCCATAAGATGTAAGTGTATTAAATTCATATTGTTCTATATCTTCTTCTGAACTACTTCTATAATTTGTAATAAATGGAAGATTATTTAAATTAGAAACAGTTAATGACATACTACTGTTGTAATCTAAATTAAATGAAACACTTTGAATTAAAAAATATTGTTTAATTAAATGATAAAAATCGTCAGTAACCATTACTAAATTATTAACTCCGAAAAGAGGGTTATAAGGGGTTGTAAGGTTTACAGAAGATTTTAATATTAGTTGTTTTCTTAAATTATATTTAGCATTTTCTTCTGCTACTATCTTTGTTTTTATTCCAGACTCATTAATTACAGAAGTTCTTGCTCCTATTCTTTGAACGCATAAAGGAGATGATACATCTTCATTAGAAGAGGTAGCTCTAACAACGACGCCGTTAACAGTAGCTCCTATTAAAATAATTCTATTAATTATATTATTGTAATCAAGAGAAAAATTCAAATCACTTAAATGTCCCTTATCAGTTATATAATTAAATAAAATTGGTTTATCATTGTCATCACTTACAGTATTTAGAGGAAGGAAACATAATCTTCCTTGAGCATTATAAAATACTTCAGCTGACATATGATTTGCGAATTCAAGAATAATAGAACCTATAGATTCCCCTGCATTTTTAGAAATTTTTGCTTGAGTAACTTTTTGTGCTAAATCAGGATGAAAATAAGGTTCTTGAGCATCGATAGGGGTTCCATCTCCTCTTTGAGTAGCAAGTAACTCTCTCGTAACAGAAAGAATTCTACTTCCTGCTGGAATTTCAAAAGTATCTTGTAAAATACCCACTCCACCTTCAAGCTCGGCAAACTTATCTCCAGCTGAAATAGAAACAGTTTTATTGTCAGAAGAATATGATGGCTGTGTGGAAGTAATAACAAAAATTCCTTTTTGACACCAAATAATTGAACCATCTTGTTGTTCTAGACCTGCGTCTAAACGCAATTTTGTTCCCACCCATAGTTTATTAATATTGGGAGTATATTCTCCTGTTTGATTAAATACAGTTAATGATAAACTACATCTTTGTCCATTCTGGTAATTTTCATTAAATGTTCCACCTTGTATTATATCGTTTAAAGGTATCTCTGACTGTATTGTATCGTCATTATTAACAATAAAAACACGATATCTAGGAGCAATCACAGAATCCAAAGTTAAATTCAATAAAGCGTTAATATTTGTATCCATATTAACATAATTACTGCCTTGCATTTTTGTTAGAGGGACAATATTGCCACTACTTAAATTAAGTAAATACTCTTTATAATCCATAATTCCTCCTTTTTTTATGCAATTATTTTGGTGACCTACATGAGTTTCCTCATGTAGTATCTTTTTTAAATTATACCATATTAATGATCCGTTGTTAAGTCTCTATCAATATTTCCTGTGATAATGATATCGTCTGTATCTCCAATTTGAGTCCAAGAGAATGAAATAGTATCTGGTTGCCCTTGAACATGAGCCATTGGAGTATTTTGGCTCGATACAATTTGAACGATCCAACTTTGTCCTTTAACATCTTTTAATAATTTAGGATTCTTTGATTGAACAAACTCTCTCCATGCTTTTAACATATCAATAGCGTTATTACCAGAAGTTGTTGTTCCTAAAAGTTCTCTTGCGCTTCTTAAACGTTCTTGGTATCCTTTTAACTCATTCGAACCTTCTTGTAGTTTTCCTGAAATAATTTCACTTCCTAATAGACAAGACACAGAACCTGTCTCGCTATTACGCATACCTTGACCTATTCTTGGATATTTTCCAAGAGTGATTTGTTCAGATTTTGCTATGTTTTGAGTTTGAGAACCGAATTCTCCATTATACTTGAATAACCACACTTCGTTCTCGTCAATAGTGTATTTCTTTTTTATAGTTAGACTCTTTGACATTTTTTCTGGTAAATCTGTTGGATATAATTCAGCAATACTCCAACATTTGCCTAAAGTAGAAATAAACTCTATAGGTGTTTGCAAAGAAGCTGATACATCTTTTGCCGCAGTAAGTGTATTATCTTCATTAATATAATATTTATATTTTCTATTATTTGTAATATTATAGTCTCTTACTTTCCAAATAGTAGAACCAGCACTTAATTGATCGACAATCTCTGGTTCCTTATTAGTTCCAATTTCTTGTCTGAATAAAGTGTAACATTGGTTATCATAATTTAATCCTGTAAATTCTAAATCAATAGATTGTAAATTATAATTATATTTAATATTAGTAACTGTTGCTGTTGCTTTTGTAGTATTTTTAGGAGATATTAATTTTATTCCTGTTGTATAAATTTTACCAAATTCATCTTCTACAATCAATAAACAATATCTAGTAACAGGATTTTCGTTATTTATTGTTGGTTGTAACCCCCAAAAATATTGTGAAAAATCGCCATCATAAATATTACCAGTATCTTGCAATAAAATTCCGTTTTCATTGAAAATAGCCATACGATAATATTCCCAACGCTTACCAAAACCTTGCTTGTAATATCCTCTTAATAGATTCTCAGAATTATCACCAAAAAAAGTAATTTGTTGTTTTACAGTAACATTATATAAACTATTGTCTAAAATAAAACTTTGTATTTCTGGAGTATCTAAAATAGACATTGAATAATATTGGTAATCTCCATCGTATATATAAGCAAATCCAATTTCGCCATCACCATTATAATTTACTGGATTATAATCACTTTCTTTGAAATAAGACATAATTTGATATTTATAAGGTTCTTTTGTAGCTGAATTAGTAATAGAAGAATAAACAGTAGTATTATCATATAATTCTACTCCATAATTTTTATTATCAAAACTTACTATTCTCTTAGAAGGTTCATCTACTTCTATAAATACCATATATTGACCTGGTTGGATATTTTGATATGGTTTTATAAAAGTTTTATTAGCAGAATTTATATTCAACAGTGCTGTAACTGAACTAATATCAATTTGAACAATTGGAGATTTATATTTTGAAGTCCCTACCAAAGAAACTTTTTCTCCTCCATAAGCTTTTCCTTTTGTAACTGAAAAAATATAATTCGTAGGTAAATAATCCTCTCCTGTATTACTTCTTGTCAAGCTATAAAAATGTAATTTATAATTAGAGCCAATAAATTCTTCTACATAGAATTTTCCCATGCTATAATTTTCATTCGTTACAGTAACTTTTTGAATATTCCCATTACCAAAAACAGCATCATCTATTTTCTGAGGGGTAGCTCCATAGATAGGATTATTATTAGCCACTACAACTTTTGTTTCAGCTGATAATGATGTAGTTTCTCTACCTATATATTCATAGCCACCATGTTGTCCTAAATACCAATATTTAGCTATACTCCAAGTATTTTGATTACTATATTCTAAACAAATAAGAGGATTATCAGAACTATAAGAAGTTATGTCTCTATACACTAAAACATCTTGGTCTATTGTATAAACATTATTATTGTTTACTAAACTTGTAAGAGCAACAGAGCCAATTTTCTCAGGTTCAAGACTAACATAAGACACTTCAACTGTGCTATTATAAGAAGGAGAAGTTTCAATAAAATGGTATATTCCTAAGAAATATTCTCCTCGATTTAAATAAGCTCCGTCAACCAAGAAAGGCTCATAAGTTCCAATAACTGCATCACCTATTGGAGAAGCAATTGAAACACTTCCTGAAATTATATTTAAATTATATTGGAACACGTCTGAATTTGAATCTGAAATTTGTTCTCCTACATTAACATAATCTACATTATCATTATTAAAATTGAAATCTAAATTTTCATGTTTTGGATATAACACAACAGGTTGTTCAGGAATAAAATATAAATTACTACCATCTTGAACTCCTGCAGGGAAAGAATTATTATACCAAGTATATGTAGTAGAACCTCCGCTACTAGCAGAAGTGAAACATACAAAACCTCCTGTAAAGATAGAATTATTAGAATCGCTATAATTTAGCATTTCTTTAATGTATATTACATCTCCAATATTTATATTAGATAATCGTACAGGTGTTCCTTGAACAATTCGATAAAGGATAAAAGAGGTTGTAGGATTAGGGTTATCACTAAAATCTTCGTTTGTAACACAAATTACTTTTCCTTCATAATCAGCTTTTACTTGAGCAGATGTTTCAGATAAGGCAGATAACATTTCCCATTGTCCTGAAGACACAGAATAAGAACTTTTATTAAATTCATGAGTCCAACTACTTGGTTGAGTCGGATCATCTATCGTATAAAATATGGCCGCAACGCCGATAGGAGTGATAGCGTTGATTCCTGTCCCGCAAATTCTACTTAATATTCCACCAGAAGTAGCCTTTGATTGAAAATTACGCCCTGTGTTTTGCGAACCTTCTTTCACTAAAAGTATTTTTCCTATAAATTGAGACCATGAAGTATAACTTCCATTTCTGTTCCATCTAGTAGTTCCACTGTGGACACTATAAACTCCATTTAGAAATTCAAATCCAGTTAAGTCTTTTAATAAAATTAAATCTCCTTCTCTTAATTCTGTACTATCTATAGACATCAATCCGCCATCCATTAAATGGTATAAAATATCAGAAATTTCTATAGTGTCTTCTTTTCCTGTTGTAGCAACACGAACCATATCACTTTCTAAGTTTTCAGCAGGATTATTAGAATGTTTATATATAACACAGGCATTAATCTCTGGATTGTTTTGTAACACTGTTTCTTCAAAAGAACCATCAATCGGATAAATATGCCCATAACTACTATCATATATTTGTATATTGGCACGATTACTAAAAGATCTCCATGAAGTAACTACTCCTCTTGAATCTATATCCGCATGACCTAATTGTACATAATAATTTTGTAATATTACATCAGCAGGATAAATTTGAAGTCGTTCTCCATTTGAACCTAAAATTTGCCCTTGAGTAATCAAAATATCATATTGATTAACATCATAAGTATTAGAATAGTCACAAAAATCAACATAAGAATTATGTGCTCCTGGAGATAGAGGAGGGGTATAAGAAACGCCATCTAAAGTAAATGATTCGATTTCACTAGCTGCTCTCTGATTACTTTCGTCTCCTTGATACAAAATTATTTTCCATGAATATTGAGTTCCTTCAACTAAATTAAATGTTTTCAAATTTGCAGTATCAGGAGTCCACGTATCTAAATAAGATAACCAATTATTAACTTTTATTGGATTATCTCCATCAAAAAATCTCCAAACACTATTATGATATGTTACTCCATTTCTTATATAGAAATTTTTACCAGTTGCATTAAGAACATATTCACTAGGAACTCCTGTCATAGTTAAACCACTAGAAGTCATAATATAAGTATCCCAAGCATCTGCAGGTCCAGCTTTTTTAACTAATAATTCTCCTATTCCAATTTTATAAGAATTATCAAAAGTATTATTCCAATCTTGTAATTCAACTAAATTCTTAATATCATTATAAGATGTAGACTCAGAAGTAATATAATAATCTACTGTTCCGTTAATATTAGCATATAAACAGTTTGGATTTAAATTGAAATCCCCAGAAATACTATCTATAGCTTTCCAATTTTGAACTAAAGGAATAATTAAAGTATCTCCATTGAAACCAGCTCCATGAAAATCTTCTCTTCTCTCTCCGTAGTCTGTTAATGCCAAATCTTCTATAGGAGAAATATATTTTGGTTCCCAAACTGTATTTCCTTCATTGTCAGCCAATACTAATCTGTATCCAGTCACTTTTTTATTACTAGTGTTTATTTTACATTGTAAATATATCGCTTTT
>JAGCBE010000298.1 GCA_017652345.1 Methanobrevibacter sp. | reverse complement strand
TTAAATTAATTATTTTTTAATGGAAGATAAATAGAAGTTAAGATGGGGATTGGGGATACGATTTGAGTATGACCAATCTCACCATCTTGACTGGGGATTGCTACCATCTTATCCACCATCTTTGAAAACATGGACATAGTGATCCCCCATATTTATTTTCCCATATTGACTGAATAAGTCATTAAACTATATACAATCCCCATAAATAAAATTAATTAATTAAAACTAAAATGGTCAAAAGAGGATATATCAAGTGTGACAAATGCGGAAGGCAATTTAAAGGTGCAAAGTCCTTTTCCCACCACCAATGTAAACCAGAAGGAGCCCAGCAACCACCATCAACCATTACAATAGTCAAATGCCTTGAATGTGGCAAAGAAGTGACCTCAAAACATTTTAATGACCACCAGAGGAGATGCGAGGCGAGAAGATTCTTGGAAGACCACCGAAAGTTCTTTAAATTCTTTTGTAGGGTGGTAAGAAGACACAACATAGTCCTCAGAAGAGAAGAAGATAAAGCAATCCATAAAGAAGCCCTAGACTATGTTGCAGACTGCACTGTTGGCAACCATGAAATAAATGAATTAGATGAAAAATTATTAGAAGTAGCTGCTGAGAAGATTAGAAGAAGAGAAAGAGAAATAGAAGCTTTAAAAGAAGCAGAAAACTTGGGGATTAAATTCGGGGAAAACATACCAATGCAGGTGGTCAAAGATGCATTCAAAGGCTTAGTTCCAAGAATAAGTGCTAGGCAAGTCATATTCGCCTATTTAAAAGAAAATGAACTTTATACCCCCAATATCAAAAAATGGATCAATATATCATTTGGTGGTAAAGATTATGCAACTGATGATGAAATAGCTAAATCCCCCATATTATATAATCAAGTCCATAAAGTTAGAGGCTTATCAAGTTATAATGATACTTTCCAAAGATTTTATTATATGGTTGCTAAATACTTCAATGATAATGATAGTTATAAATGTGATTATTGCGATGAATATGTCCTTAATATAAGAGATCATATAAAGACTTGCATCTCCTTCAAAAATTTATATGATAGCCATAGAGAAGATACTATAACTACTTTTATTAAAAAATTTTATGAAGATAAATTAATAGAAAAAGACTATTACTTAGAGTATTATAAAGAATCTACACCTGAATATTTCCTAAGTACTATTCATGAACATATGAAAGATAAGATAGCTTTTATAGAAAAGAAAGAAGATGAAGAGATGAAGATAGAACCACCAAAGAAAGAAAAATGGGATATTAAAGCTTTTGTAAAAGAAGTAGATAAAGATGTTGGTCCAGATGAATTAATTAAAGAAAGATATACCATCCCTTTTACTTATATTGATAAAGAAGAGAATTTATTATTAAAAGAACCTGTTATAATTGAAGATATACATGATATGAAATATACTAAAATAAAAATAAAAGATCCTTTAGCTCCTTCTATATTAGCTTGTAAAGACCCTATAGATAATAAACCAAAAGTAGTATTCGATGAAAAGAGGGGAGTAATGACATTTGCTGAACCACCTAAACCTAAAGTAGTAGAACCTCCAAAAGAAGAACCAAAAGATGAAGAAATAGAAGAAGATAAGCCAGTTGAAGATCTACCAGAAGATTTTGATTTATTTGAATATGATATATTAAATAATAAAAAATAATTAAATATTTATTTATATTAAATTTATTCTTTATTAAAAATAAACAATAATATATAATTAATTAACTTATTTATTGACCTGGTGTTTGACCATCATCATCACTACTTGAACTTCCTTCATCACTTGATATATCCATCTTATTAGCTTTTATTAACTTCTTCTTTTTAGATTTACCTTTATTCTTTTTCTTTTTTGTCTTCTGAGATATACTTGTTTTCTTAGGGGATTGAGGTGTTATTGTTTGATTCTTTGTACTTAATTTACCTTCACTTTCACTTTCAGATTCACTATCAGATTCATTATCAGGAACTATATTAAAGGATACCCCATATCTTCTCATTGCTTGAGCAAATCCTGGGGATACTGTAGCTTTCTTTTGAGGAGTAGCTTTCTTTGCTGCAGCAAAATCTTTAATGAATATCTCAAAGAGAGGTTCTTCTTTATATTTGATTTTATCTTGGTCTTCAGTCTCTATAGCTCTAGCTAAAATAGGTTTAGCCTGAGTTTCACTTGCAAAGTTGATTAAGAAAGTAGTAATAAAATTTGCTATTTGATTAGCATCCATTGGGTCTATGGCTTTCTTATTCTTCGGTCTTGCATTAAAGTATTTGGAAATATAAGCTTTATATCTTGCAGAAGTCTTACCAATTATCTCTAATTCTTTTGCAACTTTAGTTTTCTTCTTTTTAGTTTCTTTTACTTTCTTTTCAACTTGTTTAGTTACTTTAGACAATATTACATCAGATTGAGGATTATTTACTACAATTTGATTACCGAATAAAGGTCCTAAAGGACAAATAAAAGGAAAGCATGCATCATCCATAGTATCTGATGGTAATAGCTTATAAATCTTTCCTGCAACACCTCTTATCTCTGCCATTATGTTTTGAGGATTAGATCCTTTAACATAATTTCTTACAGCGCTTTGAAGTTCTTTTAAGATACCTAATACATTTTGTTTAAATTGATTTTGAATCATTCTAGTGAACTTAAGACCAGTAATAAAGCTGATTGCTTCAGTCCACTTTTCCTTTAAGTCTTCTCTATATGTCTTTTCATCTTTTAAAAGAGTTTCTATCTTTTTGAGCATGAATAGGTATCTATCATATGAACTATTATTTAAGAAACTATTAAGAAAGTCTTTAAACAATCTTTCAATCCCCATATAAATCTTTTTAACTTTAACTAAAGCTGGTGCATAAAATCCATAGTAATCTTTTGTCCATTCCATTAAATCTCTTCTCGCTTGGTTAGTCAAGTCTAAACTTGCAATTGAATAAACACCAATAAAATCAAAGAATTGATTAAGTGTATCCCAATAACAAAGATCAGCTGGAATAACTATTTCTTTAGTACTTGGGTTATATAACATATTGAATACATCATTATAGTCCATAGAGAACTCAAATAAGAAATTACATTTTACTTCACTTGGAGCAAACCAGAATGCGGGGCAAAAGTTCTCAGGAGCTATTTGTTGATACATATATTTAAGTTTATCATCTTTTCTAATTAATCTCTCACCTTCTCTAAATTTGTTCTTATCTGTTCTTAAATAAGTCATATTTTGTATTCTATCATAAATATCTTTATTAGACATCTTTGGATCTCCAATAACACATAAATCACTATTACCAAAATATCTATAATCAGTATCATATAAATTAAAGTAACCCACATTTTCTTTGTTATCAATAACTTCATTAAGTTTATCACTTTGTCTAAAATCATCAGAACATACTGCAGAAAAAGTACTATCATAGTCTTGAATGAGACCAGTTGAAGTATCTGCATTTAATATAAAGTTTTCAGATGCATAAGTAACTGATGCAATAGTTGAATCCATCAATGCTTCTTTGAATTCATCAGTCATATCTTTATCTGCATCGAATATCTTTGTACAAAGCATATGAAGAAATAAATGGTCATTAGTTAAACACTTAACTGATACATCTGCAGCAGGTATATAAATTCTTAAGTTCTTGCTAAACATACCATCTTTAAGTATTATCTTATCACCTTTAGTCTTTGCTTGAATAACAGTTGCAACTATCTTTGCAAATCTACCATCATTAGTATTCCTATATTTATTATCAGCTAGTACTTTCTTTATTTCATCCAAATTAGTAAGATTCCTATTAATAATTAGATTAATCCAATTTTCAATATCTTTTGAATTGTTTTTTAATTCAGCATCAGTGAATTCTTTCTTCATTAATTTTATATAAAATATTTTAATTATTTTTAATTATATAGTTTTTTTAAGAATATTTAATTAATATTTAATAAAGATTATATAAGCTTATTCAACATCATCTTCTTCCATCATATTAGCTTGTATCATGTTACCTGCAAGAGCAAGTCCACTCTTCAAACCGGGGATTGCACCCATTAATCCATAGCTCTTTAATTTATCAAATCCTGGTAATCCCTGGTCAAACTTCTTAATCATCTTATTAAATAAATTTGGTGCACCATCATATAATTCTTCACCAGATTTCATTATGGGTCTATCTTGAGCCATTAAAATAGCTTTCTTCTTTTCTTCAAGTGGGACAGTGAATGGTGTCAAAGATACAGGCATATAATTTAAATATTTGGCATTAGGTAAGCATTCAAAATTGCAATAAATATCTAATTTAAAACAACTAGTTGAAGGTGGTGCATTTGTTGCATAGAAGAACCAGTTAAATCCACTTTTAAAGATATCATTAGCAGCAACGAGTTCAATACCTGCATCAGTAGTATTTCCATCTAAACCAGAAGAAGGGTCAACCACTTTCATATATTCTTCAAAAGAATTATCTATTGGGAAGTATAATTCTCTTACACCTTCTAGAGTCATATTCTCACTATGATAATAACTATCTTGAGCTAGATCAAAATTACCATATTGAGATAAACCTTCAGTAACAGTATTAGTTCCTGCACCCGCTGGGTCATAAGCACCTGTTGCACTTGAAGCAACTTGGACTTGTCCTCCTATTGCACTATTATCAGCATAAAGAATTGCGCCTCCAACTAATCCCTGGACATTATCTAGTCTTCCGATATATTTTACTACAAGTGAAGCAGACACTAATCTATATTGATCATAAACGGGTGGAATAGTTTGACCAAAATCGACAGGCGACCAATTATCATCAGCAGCAGCACCTGTTAATGTATCACTATTATTTAACCATGCACTTGTTAAGTATTTATGAACATATGTATAGTTACCTTCAACATTTGGTAATCTTTGTCCAACAATAGTGTTCGAAGCTAAAAAGAAAGGATTCATAATAAAAGCAATATTACCAGAACTATTGGTTGTTAAAGTAATAGCATTATGAAGTTGGAATGAACAAGAAGGTATAGGTATCTGAGAAGGTATCTTACAGCCCTTTGCTTTCTCTGGTTTTAATAGATTACTTAAGTAGTCGAAGTTTCTTTCTTGATCAAATCTACTTATATCTCTTATTTGTTGTCTTACGCTTCTTACATTGACATTATCCCCATTAAGACTAGTTCTTAAACCATTCAGTTTTGTTATGAGTATCATGTCATTATTATCAAGTATTTTTTTAAAATTCAAATTAGTATTTTTAGAAGTAAAATCTTGTTGATTTTTTTTTTGGTTATTTATACTTATCATTTTTATATAAAAGTATTTAATTAAAATTTAATATATAGTTTTTATTTAATTTATTTAAACAAGCAGCTTTGACTTCTTCAAATATCGCTTCAAGAATGTTTTGATCAATCCAATAGCTATTAAGTTGAACAGGCAAAAAGTTGAGATACTTAGGATCAGGTATGCACTCGAAATTGGCATACCAGTCAAGAGTGAAGTTACGATTCTGTGCACTACCTACTGGACAGCCTTGCAAATAAATAAGCCAATTAAAGCCATCGGGAACAGGTATCTTAGATTTAAGACAAATACCAAGAGTATTTTTTTCAATGTATAAATCAGATTTACGAAGTATTCTTTTAAACTCAAGCTTGTCTTTATCAATAGGGAAATAGATCATCCTTAACCCTTCAATACAACTGTTCTCTTTGAAATAGACACAATCTCTTATTAACTCAAATTGCGAATACTTCTTAAGATCAGTAGTTACAATATGCAAATTCAAATAAGCATTTGGATTATATTCTGGAGAAGAACTCATATATCCATATCCAGTTAAACAATTAAATTTCTCAAAGTTTATTGCACCTCCTATTACACCTTTTGCTTCTTCAAGAGAACCTGTATATCTAATGGTAACAACAGCAGAGACAAGTCTATAATGTGTATAAAGATCTGGAATACTCATTGATGCATCAACAACTGTCTTCCAAGCATTGTTATTATAATCTTGTCCATTTAATGTAGCCTGCGAATTATATGCATAAAAGCCAGTAAAGTATTTAAGATAATAATAAGAACCACTATATTTTGGGCTTCGTACACCTTCTACATTCCCTGCTAAAATAAAAGGTGTAATACACATTACATCAGTACCTTGTTCTGATGTATAGAACTTTAATGTTCGATGCATCTGAAAGCAACAAGTAGGGACTGGATACTTAGAAGGTATTTTGACTGCCCTAACTGTCTCAGGATTTAATAAAGTCTTCAAGTATTCATTCTTATCTATATCATAATGATTATCTAACTCATTGATCATAGCTCTTACTTTGCTAAGACTAATATCATCTGTATTTAAATCATCTTTAAGTTTATTAATTTTATCCATAATAAAAATATTATTTTTATCTTTATCAATTATCATTTATAGTTTTATATAAAATAAAATAAATAATTAATTATATATATTAAGTAGCACCATTAGGTATAGAGGGATTATAATAGTCATCAAGGGTCTTTTGAGGCAGAATAGGTTCTTCGTGAGCATGTTCATACCATACCTCCTCACTTATCTCCCTAAGCTCAAAGAACTTCTTTCTTGATTGTTTATAAGCCTTTTGGACCCTACAATAAGGCATTAAGGAAATATCCAACTCTATGGGTTTAGAGTATTCCACATAGAAATAAATCACCTTTAACCCACTCTCCAACTCATAGTAAATCCCCGCACCGAATTGATAGTATTTACTTGATTTAAGGTATTGTTTAACCTCATCAAAGTAGTCTATATCGACTAACATAACTCTAAAGGCTTTTGACTTGAGACCATTGACCATTTTATTTGAAATTAAATTAATTTCATCGCTTATATAGCTTATGGATCTCGTCATGGATCTCGTTTACTCATTCATTTTGCTCAGTTTGTTGGGGTAATACTAACCCAACAAACTGACCAAAATGAAAGAATAAAAAACGCTAATTATTTTTCGAAAGATAAATAATTAACAATAATTAATTTTTTAAAAAATAATTATCTTTTACTACTTTAGCTACAACGAAAAAATCAGAAAAATGAATGGAATTTCATTCAAAATAAAAATTGCTACGTTACTACTAATATATATATATATATATAGGTTGAAAAAAGTTCTGATATGAAAAATAATTATTTTTAATTATTTTTTAGAGGAAAATGAATTTTCCATAATTCCGATTTTTCCGTGGAACCAATCAACCTTTTTAGGTTTTTTACTATAGTAAAAAATGAATGAAAATTCCATTCATTTGAACGGTACTATAGTAATTAAAAATAGTTAATTTAAAGTCAAATTTGATATGTTTTATATAGAATAAATTAATTAAATAACTCATTATTATCTAAAAGCTTATATTGAGTATAGCCATAAAAGTGATATACTTTCATACGTCTAAGCCATTGTTTTTTCTCTTCCCACTCCTTCTCATATATGAATCTTGGGTCTTGTATTGATGTTATAGCAATATATTTATATCTATTCTTTATCTGTCCACCCTTGATATTTAAGTTCTTTACAGTATAATCTATAAGCTTAACAAACTCTACTCCAGGTATAGCATTGTCTCTAAATTCATCAAAGAAAGCAAATAAGCAAGTATCCGTAACACCATTCCAAAAACCATTCTCAAAACTTACTATATCGAAATATTCAATCCCCAGTTCTTTAGCCCATTCAGTAGCGAAATATGTTTTTCCAAGACCCGAACCACCATATATGTACCTTACTTCTACTTCTTTGTTAAAGTCATTAGGATTGACATGATTGTCTTCTAAAAAGTTAATTCTTTCAACTTTTGTCAAATAAACAAAAGGCAAATTCTCTCTTTCTGCTTTTGTCATATTTTTAACTTCTTTAATAGTCAAACCACCTTTATATTTAGGTGTACCTTCTTCCCATATAATTTCACCTCTTTTGTCTGGGTCATTCAACTTCTTAATGTAATTGATGTTTTCTTGAGTAGTTCCACGACTTTTATCAATATGCGCATTATGCATCTTAGCTTTACTTAATGTTGTCGGACAAGAAAATTGGCAATAAATATGCGAGTGGAGATGACCAGTTGATGGGGCTTTTTCTTTACAGGCTATCGCATATATGAAGTTCTTAAGGCTTCTTAGATAGTCTTTAATCTCTGTAAAGTACTCTATCTCATTTAAGGTTATAAGAAAGTTTCTACTTTTCCATTTTCCTTCAGAACTCATTTTAAATGAAAATGTAGCAATAGTTTTCCTTATATAGTTTTTATAACCTTATTAAATCCCAATCCCCATAATAAAAAATAATAAAAAAGGGAGGTTAACTTTTTGCGAAAAATAATTAAAAAAATAGAAGTTAGTTAAC
>JAGCBE010000297.1 GCA_017652345.1 Methanobrevibacter sp. | reverse complement strand
AGTGGAAGTGGTGCTCATGAATAGAATATTGATTTCTGGAACCAGCAGTAACTGTGGAAAGACAACAATCACTATGGCTTTGCTTGCAGCATTCCAAAAAAGAGGTTTAGAAATCGCTTCCTTCAAGTCAGGGCCAGATTATATCGATCCTATGTTTCATCGTAAGGTCTTTAATGTAGAGACCCATAACTTGGATCCATACTTTTCAACTGAATCAATGTTATGTGATCAGTTTATCCGCAATCGTGGCAAGGATTTAAGCATAATCGAAGGAGCTATGGGCTTTTATGATGGAATAGGTGTTGAAGGCAAAGCAAGTGCTTGGGAAGTGGCTAAATCCATTAAAGCTCCTGCTGTACTCATTATTGATGCTAAAGGAATGAGCAATTCTGCTGCAGCAATCATAAAAGGATTCAAGGATTTCAAAGAGGAGAGCATGGTTGAAGGAGTCATCTTCAATGGAATTTCTCCAATGTTGTATCCTCTCTTAAGGGATATTGTCGAAAATGCAGGCGTTAAGGCTTATGGTTTCTTGCCAAGAGAGGAGAAGTATTCCATAGGGAGCAGAAACTTAGGATTAATTACTGCTGATGAAATTGAAGACATTAAAGAGAAAATCAATGGTCTTTGTGGATTGGCAGAAAAATACATCGATTTGGATGGATTATATGAATTGGCTAAATCCGCTCCAGTTCTTGAAGCAAGTGAGGATTATAAGGAGTTGATTGAAAGCAGTGCAAAAATTGGTTCTGGTGAAAAGACTCGCATAGCAGTTTCCCGTGATAATGCTTTTTGCTTCATGTATAAGGAAAACATTGAGATATTAGAGGATTTAGGTTGTGAAGTAGTCTATTTCAGTCCATTGGAAGATGAAGAGCTTCCTAAAGATATATCTGGATTATACTTATGTGGAGGTTATCCTGAACTATATCCTGAAGAATTATCTAAAAATAGGAAATTATGCAATGAGATAAAAGACATAATAGAAAGAGGAATTCCTACAATAGCTGAATGTGGAGGTTTCATGTATTTGCATGATGCCATTGAGAATATTCCTATGGTTGGATTCATAAAAGGCAATTGCATAAAGACAGATAAATTGCAAAGATTCGGTTATATTGAGATAAAGGCATTGCAAGATAATTTGTTATGCAATGAAGGAGATAGCATTAGGGTGCACGAATTCCATTATTATGATAGTGATAACTGTGGAGAAGCATTTATGGCTAAAAAGGCATCAAATGGTTTGGAATACCTTTGCTGTCATGGTTCAGATAGTCTTTATGCTGGTTTCCCACATATTTATCTTCCTGCAAACCCTGATTTTGCAAAGTCCTTTGTCAATAATGCAAGGAATTGGAAAGGTTAAAATTATATTTTAAATTTATTCTTGACAATTTATTTCTTAATTTATATTTATTAGTACTTTAGTAGTTATTCATAGAAAATTGAAGTGATAGTATGAAAATTGAATTAGAACAAGTTGAACCTGCTGAAATCGAAAGCAGGAGTATGGAAATTATTGAATCTGAACTTCCTCATGAAATTGACCCTAAATTAGCGCCAATTATTAAAAGAGCAGTTCACACAGCTGCTGATTTTGATTATGTAGATAACTTATGCTTTTCAGAAGATGTAGTTGATAAGGCATTGGAAGCAATTAAAAATGGTGCTTGCATTGTAACTGACACTAATATGGCAAAGGCCGGAATCAATAAGGCAGAACTTAAGAAATATGGTGGTGAAGTCTTCTGCTTTATGGGTGATGATGACGTTAGAGACATCGCCAAAAAGAATGGATCTACACGTGCAAGAGCATCTATGGATAAGGCCGCAAGCTTGGATAAACCATTGATTTTTGCAATAGGAAATGCTCCAACCGCTTTAATCAGATTGTATGAATTGATTCAGGAAGGAAAACTCAATCCTGAACTCATCATTGGAGTTCCTGTAGGATTTGTTAATGTAGTCCAATCCAAAGAGCTCATTATGCAATGTGATGTTCCTTATATCGTCGCTCGTGGACGTAAAGGTGGAAGTAATGTTGCAGCTGCTATTTCAAATGCATTATTGTATATCTTGAGAGATCAAAATAAATAGTTTTATTTTTAATTATTTTTTCATTTCATGAAATTTCATGAATCCTATTTTCTATTCTCTTTTTATCTTTTTCGTTGTTTTTTAATTCTTTTTTATTCCTTTTTCATTTTATTAATTATTTTTAATCAATATTTTTAAATATTTCTTAAAATAAAGTATAATTTAGTAATGTTAAATTTTTCTTTAAAAAATTTAATTGTAAGAATTAATT
>JAGCBE010000296.1 GCA_017652345.1 Methanobrevibacter sp. | reverse complement strand
TGGGTGTAGTCACTTTCGTCAGTCCCATAGTTTTGAACATTTGTGAATGGTAGCAGTTTCAGCATATCAATGCCTTGTGCTGTTTACCAATCACATCAAAAAGCCGTTTTTTCAATCAACTAATTGGTTTCACGAACCAACCATTTTTTAACAAAACCAAATATAGAAAACTAATTCGTTTTTGTCAATGGGTCATTTGAAATTTTTATGTAAATTTTGATTTACTAAAACTCCAAATGATTTTTGTGGACATTTTCACCACGAGTTAAATAATAGTAAAAATAATCCATCTTGGCAATAGTATTTTTTAAAAAAGTTGTAAATTTTTAGATACAAAAAAACCAGAACAACTAAATGTGTTCTGGTAATTTTGCTCTCCATCCTTTAAAATGAATGTCTACACAACAAAATTACCAGATTCATATTTCAAATCTGTTGGTTGTAATTTTATTGTGGGTCTATTCATTTTCATATTGTATATATAACTTTACTTTTTCAGATTTTGCATTTTCTGTGAAAAAGTGTTTAAGTTTAAACTTGAAAATCTTTTTTGATTTCAAGTTTTTTGACATGGATTTGTTTCATCTTATAATTTTTAAAAAATTCAGATATAGCATCTATCAATCGTTCTTTAGTTTCAATTATTTCATGACCATCATAATTTGTTACAATGTCATGTGAAGGTGTTATACTTAATTTTTTATAATATTTGACATATTCATATTCTTCAACCCAAAAGAATACTTCATAATCAACATAAACTTTCTTCAGATAAAAACTTATATTTTCTTTATCAGCAATAAGATATTGTTTACAAATTTCAATATAATCTTCACGAGTAAGTTTAGTCATTCAAAATCCTTTTCCATCAGCATCATCTTCTTCCTGATTTCATAGCGTTTTCTAGATTCAATTTTATTATTGAATGCTGAAATGAATAGTTCAGGAGTATCAAGTATTTCGTGGCAATATTCTAGAAAGACAGAATAATCTCCAGACATTTTCTCAATCTGACCAATTAGGTCATTGTTGTAAATCAACCAATTATGGTGAATTTTAATACCATATTTTTTACAAACATTTTTAATAGCATTAAGAGTCATTTGAAATCCTCTTCTATTCTTTTTAACTTATAAATGGTTTCGTTTTCTTTCCAGATTTTGAGTACAACCTTATCTAGTTCAATTCTAAGTTTTTCTTTAGTCCAGTCAAAACCTTCAAAGAACATGCATTCTCTACGATTATCTAATACACATCTTTTCGTGTGAACTGAACCATAGATTCCTGTATTATGGCAATAGTCATAATTCGTACTGAACTCTGCATAAATACCGTATTTTTCTATTGCTTCTGGTTTATTTTTATACATCTCATTATAATATTGAATCCAATAATACAATCTAGCAACAATACCATCAATAAATTCATTATAATTCAAAGTCATACAAAATCCATTTCAATTTTATACTTATTAAGTTCATTTAATTGTTTTTTAAATAAGATAATCAATTGTGATACTTCTTCTTTTATATTTTCAATTGTTGCAGATTCACCACATACAGGATAAAATGAATGAAAATATAATCTTGAATGTGAGGTCATTAATCGTTTTGGAATCCATATAGTTCTATCCAAATTAGAATATCTTAAAATACATTGTTCATCTCTATCAGACAAGTCTTCAAATGATTTGATATTACCAATGTAAGCATAATAATAATTTTTGTCAAATATAAACTTAGCATTTTTGTCTGGTTCAACAATATGTAAACCAAAACATTTTGCAATTTCAAAGAATTTATCTTTAGCGCTCATTTTCATGTTGAAAATCCTGTTTCATATTTTCGAGTTTATAAGATAACATAGAAGCTTTATGCCATTTATCAATGAATGCAGAATACTTTTGAGGTTCCATTATATGAGAAGCAACCTTCTTTTTATATACTTGCAAGAAGTCATTCATCATTTCAACAACTTGTTTCCGTTTAGTTAGAAACATTGCTGCATGAAAAGAATCAAAATACAATTCAATCACATAGTAAGGCTTTTTACCAATTTCTGTTGGGAATGTACTTGTAAATGAATTTAATACTTTTGTTTTATAAAACTTTGGCTTAATATGAGAAACATCAATATTAAGAAAAGTGGTCAATCTCATTGCATATTGTGCTGGATATTGTTGTATACCTGTTTCACTACAAGAAATGAAAATATTATCTTTCCGAGTTAATTTATTCTTTTCGTTTTTAAGATATTCGTAATTGATTAGTGCTGCACTTCTTGCTGGTTTCATTACTTCTTCTCCGGAAGTGGTTCTTTTTCAATAAGTTCAATTTCATCGTAGACTTTCTTCTTGAAAATCGTATCGGTGTACTTTTCATTAGACCAACGAGTAATCATTTCCATATTGATAGAATAAGTCATGTAACCATTCAGACCCATCTTAGCATAGAAATCTTCAATATCAGTTTTCTGTTCAAGAATTTTCTTCTGTAAATCCTTATCTGCGATGATATCTTGTTCAGCCATAACAAATGCCGTATATGCAGCAGCATTGACTTTATCCTTGTCACGGAATTTACAAGCCTTAAGAATTTCATTTTTGATTTCAGTGGTAAAGTCAAAATAATCTGTTTTATACTTAGCAAGCGTTTTAAGCATTTTATTATTGACTTCTTCCAATGTTGGTTTATAGCCACTCAACAAATACCAGGTATATTCCAATGAAATATGACCAGTCTTTGCATTGTATTCTTCTTTAACAGTATCATCATTGAAATGTTCTGTCATAACATCGGAAATTTTATTTCTGATTTCAATTCTTTCGTATTCACTAAGTTCGTGTTCAAATTCAGGTTTTTCAAAGTCAAACATAATTTACTCCTTTTCAATAATATCTACATTAACATCCAAAGGTGCCATCATAAATTTGGTGTGAATATTGACATTTGTAATATGACATTTAGTAAAATTTTCATTGAACTTATAGGTAAGTTTATAATCTTCGTGAGTATAAACAAATGTATTTGAACCTTGGTCAATGAGATTCAAACAATCTTCGGGGTTCCAAGCCGGAGCACCATCAAATTTTAGATTTTTAATTGTTGTCATAGTTACCTCGTTTGTTTTTACATATTAAACTTAGTAAAATTTGTTTAAAAAGTCAATAGAAATATTGTAAAATATTTGTTTACATTAATATCGCAAGTGCTTTGATTCTAAACCATTATCTTATAGTTTGAATAACCAATCAATCTTAATTGAAAGAAGAACGGGTAGGCCAAGCACTCGCAAGACCTACCCATTCCCGAGGTAACAACAAAATCAATTAATCCTTCAAAATGCCATATTCATAAGCTTCATCAATTGCCATAGAAAGGTGCTTCAATGCAGCTACATAATCGTCTTGGTGGATTTTCTTGTAATTGGATGTTGGTTCAGATTCGTCTACAAACTGTTCATAGTAATCAACCTTTGACTTAGCCAATTCCAATGACATTTTTGCAGCATCCTTATATTTACCCTGTCGCTTCAGCTTCGTAATTTCTTCAACTGTATGGCGAACTTCTTCCATAAAGTCATCATGAAGTTTCAGCACCTTTATTTCTTTCATTTTGATTTCTCCGTTTTAATTCCATTATGGAAGAACAATTACATGGTTGGGGTCTGCCCATTCAGTAAATTTCTGTACCTTATCACGAATTGATTGATTGTATTTCATTAATCCGTCACGGTCCTTCAATTCACCAACTCGTGGCAAACCATCAGCACCAAAAATTACATTGCCTTCCTTGTCCTTAGCCAAATCATAGAACGGGCGAGTAGCATTGGTATACTGTTCCTTCCATTCCTGAGTCTGGTTCTTCAAATCGTAATTCATCATATTAACCAAATTGGTTTCTAGAATACGGCGTGTACCAGGACAAAGCTTGTAGAGCATATCGTAACGAACACTACGATAACCAGCTTCAAATTCAGCTTCACGGCGAACCTTCGGTGATTGAACAAGTTCATTCATAGAATATTTCTTACCCTTCATTAAAGGAGAAATAAATTCACCGTTGTCGCGGGAGAAATGCAAGAAGTGACATGCTTCGTGAACGAATACCGCAAATGATTCTTCAGCAGACATAGTCAAATCCTTCAACAATGCAGGGTCTTCGTCTTCAATTTCTTCCGGTTCAAATTGCTGGTCTACAAACTTAATCGTATGGTTAGTTTCATCTACCTTTACGATGTTTGGCAAACAAATCTTATCCAAGTTCAAATGATTAGTGAAATAACCACCAGTACCCTTTTCCATTGGAACACCAATATTGAATGTGGCAAGGCCAAGTTCATTGTTTTCCAATGCGGACATTACTTCAGCAAAGAATTCCTGACGGCCTGGATTGGGGTCATCCAACTGCCAAGATTCAAAGTCCATCACTATTTTAAAAATTTCCTGTCCGGGTTTCAATCCCATAGTTATACCTCGTTGTTTGTAATTAAATAATAATAAATCCACTCCATCTTGTCAATGGGTGGATTGAAAAATTTTTATCGGCGACCCTGGAAAGCACGAACCGATTCTTCATTGTCAAAATAGAAATTCACACCACGAATTTCCTTGTAGTTGATAACTTCATTTCCAACCGTCAAGGTGTCCTTACCAACCTTCATATCCTTTCGCGGATTGAATGTAAAATCGGGCTTGTCATAACGATAAATCACAACATTCGGTTCACCAAGCTTACCCTTGTTGTCACGGATTTCCTTGTAGAATGCCTGAATGATAGTGTTGAAAATGGATTTGGTGAAATGTTTTGCCATAGTTACCTCGTTTGTTAATTGTTTAAATACAAAATAGAAAATTTGTTAAGTTTTGTCAAATGGTTAAATGTAAAATTACTTATACATTTGGATTAGATTTTTCACAGCACTAAGTTCAGCCGGGGTTAAACTATCCTTATCATATCGTGCAAAATCATACTGCAATTCCCATTCAACTAAATCATATCCCTTATTAGAACAATTAGTGTTGAGAAAATTAATAAAGTACATTTCTACAACAACCCGGTCATGGTGGTCTTTGTCAATTACTTTAAGGACAGTCTTTTCATCACCATCTTCAATAGTCACATTAAATTCGCAAGCATCAAAAAACTTGCTCATATTTTGATTCAATTCATTGAACTTTTCAGCCTTCATAGTTACCTCTAATTAGTAAACATAGTTTTTGCCAACTTTGCGAATCTTACCTTCAGCAATCGCACAACGAACCAACTGACCAGCATATTTGGCAATACGAGGTTGAATGTACTTGATCTGCTTTTCAGTCAAAAATCCATTCTTGATTTTGAAATTAGCCATAGAGGAAAGCAACTTTGCATCCTGCGGAATGAATCCAACACCATTGAAATGGAGCACATCTTCACACTGTTTTTCATCATGTGTCTGATTTGCATAGATTCGCAACAATGCCTTAACAGTCTGTTCATTCTTCGTGGTAATTTGAACCTTCATTTTGGAAATCAGGGATTCAAGAGATGTGTATGTTGCCATAGTTGTTACCTCGTTGTTAAATTCTATTAGAAATATAGAAACTTATCTGTTATCTGTCAATAGATAAACTTATTTTTATTGTAAATTTTCTTAAACAAAAAAGAGACCAAATTGGTCTCTTAAATTTTGTCTACACCATATTCGTATTTTCCAGCAAAGAACAATCCATATTTCAACGCAATGTCTTTACTATCAAATTCCATCGCAGCAAGTTCATCTTGTGTAAATTCAGGAACTTCTAGAATATTTGGGTCATTTGAATCTTCAATATATGAACCTTTAAAATATGTTTTGCCATAAGGAAAATTAAACCACAGGATGTATCTTTCCATCATTAACCTCTTTTTGTTTATCAAAATATTTATTTTGATTCTTACAAGGGAACGGACATGAATTGCAACCACCGGTATTGTAGAAACTATAACACCAGCTATTTTCAGCACAATAACTTGGACTTTCACCCAAATATCTTCTATACATTTCCAATTTTTCTATGAAATCAAGTTTAAGGTCTTTTTCCAAAAAGTCCATAATCTTATCATTCAATTCTTCAATAGAACCATTATTTTCTATAAGATGAACACTAAAACTGTCTCCAAGATTACCAAAATTAATATGGTCTTCACCACAATAATAGTTGTAAAGATTGTCTTTACATTGCATAGAATCCAATTCTAGTAAATCCGCATAAGATTCTCTTTTTGAAATTCTCTTATATCTAAGTTCATCTGAAGAATCTACATATAGAATCTTATTGATTGACAGTGCATGGACAAACCAACCAATTTCACGAATCAAAGCGCCTTCTACAAAGATTACTTCTTGTTTTTGAATTGCTGATAATTGTTCTATCAATTTTGAAATTAAGATTGCTGATAAAGCATTACATTCGGTTTTGTCTTTTCGTTTGTAAACCTGTAATATTTTCCATTTATCAATAGAACCATTTTCATCAAGAATACCTTTGCCGAATGTATTGACAATAAACTTAAATACATCAGGGTCTTCATAGTATTTCTTGACTTCACTATCCGTATCAATTACTTTATAATGTTTCTTTCGTAGCAAATCAGATACAGCTGATTTGCCACTTCCCATTCTACCAGTAATCAAAACAAATCTAGGCACTTTCTTTATCCTTATATTTTTCAATCAATGCTTTTACGATAATCATATTGGCTGGCAACATACCAATAGTAATGATAAGTGTACTCAACCAGAATGCTTCTTCATCTCTACCTAAATTATAGAGTACAATGAACCATACCCAGATAGCTAAGTCAATTAGAAGCAACTTAATGTAATTTTTCATTGATATTGTTTTTTTCATAATGTTAATCCTTTATTTTATAAACTTTTACGATTGTTTGTTCTAGTTCTTTTTTCTTATCAATGGATTTTTGATATTCTTCTTTTTCATGTTCAACCTTCTTATCAAGGTTGTATTCTTCCATGTGCTTCTTATAAGAAACTATGGCTTCATCCAACATATCAAATTTCCTTATGGTAACATATTTGTATGTGCGAGTATGTCCTAATGGATCTTCACTAGCTAAATATTTTGGTGTAACATCTTCATAACTTTGAAGTAAGTATTCACCAAGTCCATTCTTCGCAATACGATATGGTTTTGGTGGTTTATCAAGCTTAATAATCAAAAAGACTAATAAGATGTATAATAAGATACCAACTACAGCACATTCAATAATCATTTAAATTTTCTCGTTAAATGTTTTTTGGTATAAAGAAAAAAGCCAATATGTTCTTCACCAAACATTGCCCAACTAACTGCAATACAGAAAGCAAAACCAGCACCAATTAGACCTAAGGAAGCGGCATCAATACTCAAAGTTAACTTCAAAAATTGCCATAAAGTTAAATCTTTATCCAATGTCACGATTCCACAAATCAATGCAGAAATAGTCATAATCAAAAGTGTAAATACAACACAAATTCTTTTAAATCTAAACATAGTTCATTCCTTATTTTAATTCTTGTAGAAACTTTTTAAACCGTTTTTTAATAGAATAACTAAAACAACCTCCAAATTCTATTATCCATACTGGTAATGTAATTATAACAAATAATAGACAGATTGGCAATATCAAAATTATAGTTCCACTGAAAAGTACAACTAGGAAAGCATAAAAATAATGTAACTTAACATAGTCATCATCTATGTAATACCACACGATAGCACAACAAAAAGCCAATCCACATGAAGCACCTAGAACCCACCCAGGTAAACCTAAATAACTTTCATTAAGATTGTAAATTATTGCCATGCTAATTATACATGCAATAAACATTCCAATTAATGTACCTACAAAAGCATCATCATCAGCCATTTTTGGGTCGGTGATAAAATCGTGTATATTTTCTAATAATTCAATCATTATTTTTCCTTTGGTTTTCTAAATGAAGTTTTTTTGTCAAACCCGTATGCTTGTAGACGGGTCACATCATCACCAACAGGTACAATTGCTTCATCTGGTCTAGCATGAGTATCAAACCAATGTTCAATTTCCCATAATGCAGTAAAAGTATCTTTGACCAATTGGAACTTATATGGTTTAAGTTCAGGCCAGATTTCAATACTCATATTCTTATTTGTATTTGTGTTCCAATATCTTGTAGGTGGATTGTATTCCTTAATGAACAATACAGGACCATACTTTTCAAATAAGTTAGACCAAGAAGATAAATTGTCTGGATTAATGTAATTTTTAGTTACTTGTCCAAACAATCCATTCTTTTCATTATTGGTCTTAATTTCATCAAATGTCTTATATTCAATTGTAGACTTATCTATATCAATTGAATCAAGAAGCTTATTGTGTTTGAAAAAGTACCAATGTCCACAAAAACCAATCATTGAGATTGGTTTACTACAATAAGAAGTACCAAACTTAACCTTTTCAATATAATTCCATTCTCCACGAAAATCACCGAGTGATTCCATATCATTATATGGAACTTGTACAGTTGATTGTTTTCTATTTACTACTACTTCAGATGCCATAAAGGAACCTAAAGCAGAATCATAATAGTCTTGGAATTTTGAATATATTTTCATAGGTTACCAGTTATAGTTTATTCCATAGTTGATATTTGTTGAACTACAATAGCCATCTGTTTGTGCCTGCATCTTTGCTGCAGTCATACAAAATTCACTGTCATGTCGCATATTCATACAATTATCATAATTGATAGATAATGCTTCTTGACAGGTGTAACAACCGGTAAACAAAAATGCTGCTAAACAAAATAGAATTTTCATTACTGACCTTCTTTAACAATTGTTTCGTTATCGTAATCCTGGAAACTTTCAGACATCTTGTTCAAAGTTTCTTCAGGAACTTCGTGAACATTCTTGAATCTGTTTTCCATACGATAAACGGTTACATCAATGTTTCTAGATTCAGCTTCCTTAATGTAAGTATTCATATCACCCAACTTTACGAAAGTGTTAGATACGATTACAACATTAGTACCGCTGTCAAAGGACTTGAATACAGAATTATAGCACCACTTGTGTGCAATAGGTGCTAACTTTGGATTCCAATTATACTTACCATCCTTCATGAAAAACATATCAGCTTCAAAGTGTGTAACAGAATTACCACTCTCAAACAAATCATGCTTAATCTTCTTTGCATAAGTGGACTTTCCAGAACCAGGAATACCACGAATGATAATCAGTCTTTGACCCATTAGTTATCTCCTTTAGAAGCATCTTTAGCTTCTTTGTATTGTTTGATATGTGTTGGTAAACACCAGAACCAAAATATAGCAGCACAGCCAATAGCTACTACAGCTCCACCATATTTGCCAGTAATGGTATTGCCAATTGCATTAAGTACATTTATTACTAAAAATACAATGTCCCAAATGACCCAAAATTTTGCCCACTTTAAACTCATAATTTACCTTTAATTGGTTGTAATCAAATCATTGTAACTTACAGGTCTGTACCATGCTTCCCAACATACACAATTCTGTTTCATCTTCCAAGTAGGTGCAAAATCTACAATAGAAATTTTCGCATCAGAATGAGTGTGTCCATGTACAAGTACATTTTCCTTATTCCTATATAACACAGGGTCTGTAATTGGTACTTCATTGAAATCATAATGCTGGCAGATATAATGTCTACCTCTATAATCAAATGCAACACCATCAAACCAGTGCAATTCAGGAACCTTTTTCTTAATCACAGAATCGTGATTACCCTTGATATAGATTTTCCTACCATTCAATGAAGTCATTGTCTTAATAAACACTTCTTCAATGTCAGCCGCAGGAATATTCAAACCAAAATCACCAAGAAAAATTACAATATCATTCGGACCAATGAACTTATTCCATTGTGCCTTAATATCTTCATTCATTTCTTCTGTGGTTTCATATCGTCTACATCTTTCAAAATGCTGTGGACAACCCTTCACCAACTTCATATGGTGAAAATGGGTGTCAGACACAAACCACAATTCAGAATCATCTTTAATGTTAATCGTTTCAATCATAGTTAATAATATACATTAATTTTTAAAGTTTGTCAATGGATTTATCTGGACAATTCGTGACGATTTATAAATCTTTCCTTAAATCCAAAATCATTGATAAGTTTGTTTTTGGTACATTCTTCAATAGAAATTGTAATTGGTTCAATGGAAAGACCTGTATTCTTTTCATCAATAGTTACCAGATTGTTTTTCAAATCATAGGTAATTGTTGAACCATTCTTAAAAACACAGGTGTTTAGATTCCATGACTTTATATCATCAAGGACACCTTCTATGTTTCTAAATCTCCATATCATAAATTGGTCTAGACTCATACTCATACAAAATCTCCTTCAATTTTACTTATTCTATCTATATATTCATCTTTCTTAAGTTCAAGCACACATTTTTTATATGTCTTAATCAAATTATCCATTTTTTCTTTAATATCTTTTACATTTTTCAATGGTTCTGTAAATCCATAACAACGAATACCTTTTCCAAGTGAGCGATTCGCAAATATTACATTATCTTCTATTACTACATTTTCAGCACATCTAACACCATTCAATTTTTTATCGTAAGCTACAATAAAATCATAAAGTGATGCATACTTAGATGGAAATTGAAATCCATAGTATTCTTGACGTTCGTTTTCAACCAAACCAATTGATTTACAATATTTTTTTAACTGTTCAATTGTCATAATTACACATAATGATTAAAGTATTGTTTCTTGATAGTAATATCAAGTTCTTTTTGAATGTTTGGAGCATTACCCTTTAGACAATCGCAATATCCAATGGAACCTCCCAATGGACTCCAAAAGAGTAAATCGTGCTTGTCAAAGTTAATACAGTCCTTCCTTCTTTCAGCAGCACTAGCAGAAATTTTCAATTCTTCACGAGGATTTACCCATTCTACCTTATCTACAAGGCACAATTCAAACAAATGTGAGTTGTTTGGATTAGCATCGGTAATTCCTTCAATCAAAGTAGTCTTAATAATTTCATTCGTGTAATAAACATACAAAGTAGGTACACGAAAATCAATAGGAAGTTTGTTTTCCTTACGCCAGTTTTGAATGGCATTACGAATTTCTGCACCAAGCATTGCTGTCATGCAATTCACTTCTTTCTTTCTATTGTAAATGTAAAGTGATTTCATTTTAGTCCTCAAAATAGTTCAAAATTTGCTTGATGACTTGTTTGTAATCAGTATTCGTGTTAATATTCAAAGGTTCCTTTCCGTCCTTTTCAAACTTGAAATATGTGTTGTTGTCTCCCGAAGAATATGCTGGACTATA
>JAGCBE010000295.1 GCA_017652345.1 Methanobrevibacter sp. | reverse complement strand
TGGCTCAAATATCAATTGCAGTTATCTGTACAGTTGGTTCAATTATTATGATTATTATTTAGATAAAAAAATTAAGAAATTAAAGAATTTGAATTATTAAATTATTTAAAATTATTAAAATTAATTAAAAATTAATAAGAAGGCTTAAAAATGAATGATGAAAAAGGAATGAGAGTATTAACTTCATTGGTAGCTTTAGGGATTTTTATAGTGGCAGGACTTGCTGCTTATTTCCAAAGCATCTTAGCACTTCCTTTAGCTATAATTGGACTTATCTTTGTTCCATTTATATTAATCCAAAATACTGAGAAAAATGCTCATTTAGCTGAAAACCTAGAGAAAATAGCTTTCTTTGTTACATTTTTAATTATTTGCATTACATTCATTTGCTTATACAAACCGATTTAAGCAATTATATTTATTGAATTATCAATTTAAAAGAAACAGAACTAAAGAATAGAAGAAAGATAGAACTAAAAGAATCAAGGTGAAAATCATGGAAGAATTATATTATATGATTTATATTATAGTTTTCATTGCAGGATCTATTTTAGGTCTTTTATTAAGCTATAAAAAGCATATGGAACCTTTTATAATATCTGAAATAGATGTATTGACCTTGGTTTTAGCAATTATCGGATGGTTCTTATTGTTTAACCATGGATTAATAGGATTTATTAGTTCTGTAATCTTGCTTACCATAGCATTCTTCTTCATTGGTCTTGCAATAGGAAGAAGACCAGGTTATGGTAGAAAAGAAACTGCAATCGGAATATTGATTGCAGGTGTAGTCTGGATTCTAACATCCGGAGTTTTATTCTAAAAACAAATTAACTCACTTGGTGATTTATATGAATAGCGAAGAGAAATATGAAATGATGAAATTAAGAGTTCTTCATAGTTTCAAATGGGAAAAAGACCTTATAAATCCATTGGCTGAAGAATTTGGAATTTCTAAAGAGGAATTCGAAGATATTCTTATGAATCATTTTGATATGAGTGATTTGGAAAATATGCATGCTACCTTTGAAATAGCAAATAGAGAAAAGATCAAAAGGCAAATGCATCTTGATTTAAGGCTTTACTGGCTAAGTGATGTAGCAAAGCTCATCTCAGAGGAAGATGCAGATAGAATCTGCCATCAATTGACTAAGGATATTGTAAAGCATGGCAAGAAATATGAAGATGCTTTAGAAGAAGGTAGAGCTCAAATAGTGGAATTATTAAGAGAATAATGTTTATAAATTATCAAAACGAGATTTAAGGTAATTAAAATGCTTAAAAAACTTAAAGATATTGTGAGAAAAAGTTCAATTCATGTTTGTATTGTAAACTGTGGAGGATGCAATGGCTGTGATGTAGAGCTTGTAGCACTCCTTTCCCCAAGATACGACCTTGAACAGTATGGAATTTATGTTCACAATAATCCTCGTGAAGCTGATGTTCTTTTAGTGACTGGTGCAGTTACAGAACAATGGAGAGACAATTTAAGAAGGATTTATGCAAAAACTCCTGAACCTAAGATTGTAGTGGCTGTTGGAAACTGTCCACAGTCTGGAGACGTATTTGCACAAGAGGGAGGAAGGGTTCTTGCTCCTGTTTCAGACTTCATTCCAGTGGATGCAGCTATTCCAGGATGTCCTCCAAGGCCAAGTGAAATTTTAGAGGCAGTGTTGACTGTTGCTCCTGGTGCTCTTGCAGCTAAAGGAAGAGCTCAAGACGCTAGGGAAGATTAATGTATTAATTTGAATTAGAATAGTTTAATTAGAATAGAAAAAATCATATTTATTAGATTATCAAGTTGTTAAATTAAAGATAAGTAAATAAGGAGTCAGATATTATGATATTGCCAATTGGACCAATTCATCCAGGTTTAAAGGAACCTTTAAGACTTAAGCTTAAAACTGAAGGTGAAAAGGTTATTAAAGCTGAGATTGATTATGGTTATGTTCATAGAGGTATTGAAAAGATTATGGAAGGAAAGACCTGGCAAAAATGCATTTACTTATCTGAAAGAATCTGTGGTATCTGCTCATATGAGCATACTCAAACCTTTGCAGAGACTTTAGAAACAATATCTGGAGTGCAAGCTCCACTTAGAGCTCAATACCTAAGGGTCATTACAAACGAATTGGACAGGATCCAATCCCATTTGCTTGCAAACTCAACATTCTTCAAGACTCTTGACCATGAGACATTGTTCATGCATGTTTTGGCCTTAAGGGAATATGCAATGGATTCCCTTGAATTGTTAACAGGAAATAGGGTCAATTTAGGTTGGAATGTTGTTGGTGGAGTCAGAATGGATGCTGATGAGCGCCATTTCAATGCAATACTTGAGAACTTAAAGAAAATTGAAGACGGCTTTGACAGACATATTGCATTATTTGAAGAGGCTCCAATAGTTGCATTAAGGGCAAAAGGAGTCGGAGTGATGACTAAAGAGGAAGCTATTAAGGGCCATGCTGTAGGACCTATTGGAAGGGCTTCCGGTCTTAAACATGACTTAAGGGAAGAGCATTATACTTATCGTGATTATTTTGACTTCAAGCCTATTTGGAGAAAAGAGGGAGACAATTACGCTCGTACTTTAAATAGGTTCTATGAAGTGGAGCAATCTATTGATTTAGTGAAACAGGCTATTGAAAATATGCCTAAAGGAGATATAAGGACTCCTGTAGACATTCCTTCAGGATATGGTGAATGGAGAAATGAAGCTCCTCGTGGAGAAGTAAGATATATGGCTGAAACCAATGGTGATTTGATTAAGCGCATTTCAATTAGAACTCCAAGTATCATGAACATCGATTCATGTGCAAAATACATGCTTAAGGATGTAGCAACAGTTGCTGATGCAGTATCAACCTATGCATCATCAGATCCTTGCATTGCATGTACTGAAAGAGTGGCTATAACTGACGTTGACACTGGCAAATCCACTGTAAAAGACTTCTTTGAGGTGAAATGAAATGTCCTCACTTATTTGGTATATTTATGAGTTTGCAAGAAAAACCTGGATTGACGGATTTTTCGATGCAAAATCCAAGGAAGACATTGCACACAAGCCAGACAGATTCAGGGATTTTCCTGAAGTAATCAAGGAAAATTGTATTGGTTGTGGAAGCTGTACAGCATCATGTCCATCTCCAAATGCAATCAAATTGGTTAGGGATTCAGATAGTGAAGATGCTATAGGATTGATCTATCCTGTCATCAACAAGGCATCTTGTATCAGATGCGGTTTCTGTGCTGAAGTTTGTCCTTCAACTCCAAAGACCTTGGAATGTGGTGAAAACCATTTCATTCGCGAGGAATTCAATATCATTCCTTCCAAGAGAAAATACATTGTGGATGACTACTTGTGCATCAGATGTCAAAAGTGTATGGATGCATGTGAAGTGGGAGCTATTGAAGAGATTGACGATAGGCTGGTTGTTAATCAGTCCAAATGTATTTCCTGTGGAAAATGTCTTGAAGCTTGTCCTGTAAAAGGGGCTATGAAAGGTGTATTTGTCAACAATCTTGAAGAGCAAAAGAAGATTATCGACTATGCAGTCAATACTTTAGAGGAATATATTGAATCCAAACAGGACGAACTCATTCAATTAGGCACCGATAAGCTATTTTTAGATGAATTGTCATTCAAGCCTATTTTAGATAAGTCTTTAACCCTATTAAATGATGAGGAAGTGGTTCGTGAAGTCTTAGAAGATGCTATCAATAGAT
>JAGCBE010000294.1 GCA_017652345.1 Methanobrevibacter sp. | reverse complement strand
AGCAAAAGGAGTTAGGCGGAAGGCCTGATGAATGTGTAATCTATGAAATGCTTGTTTATCATTTGGTTGATGATGACAAGGAACTTGAAAAGATTCGTGAGGAATGCATGAACGGTGAGCTCTTGTGTGGCCATTGTAAGGTTCATGCAGCTGAGCTTATGAAAGATTTCTTTGAAGACTTAAAGGTCAAGCAAGAGGAATCCGTAGAGATTGCTGAATCCTTATTTGATTAAGCCAATAATAATTTATTGATATTTTCATTAAAAATTAGTTTAAAAAATTAACATCTTAAGGTGTTTTTATGGATATTAATCATTATTTAAAAATAGCTAAGGAAGAGACAAAAGAGGCATTTTCAAATAACAAATGGCTTTTGTTGTTTTCAACATTACTGTTTGTGATTCCACTTCTCTTAGGTTATTTTTATGCAGATAGCATTTCAGAATACATTCAGCCTATGGTGGATAATTTCCAGAAGCAGGTGGATGAAGGGACAATTACCTTAACCACCCATTCCATATTCTCCAATAATGTGACTGTAGCTATTATGCTATATGCTCTTGGTGCTTTAGGTGGAGTGTTAGGGGCTCTTATTTTAGCGAATAACGGAATGTTCATAGGTTATTTTGGTGCAGATTTTAATATTTACGCTTACTTGGCATTGACTGTGCCTCATGGAATATTTGAAATTCCTGCTATCATTTTAGCTACAACAGGTGGTTTTGTACTGCTTTCATTTGTGCTTCATTTCATATGGGACCTAAGGTCTCCAGACTATTCCTATTTGGATATTTTTGACCCATATTTTTCAGATGTAAAGATCACTCTTAAGGAAAGGTGTTATGCAGCATTTAAAATGAATCAAAATAAGCTTAAGGAATCCTTTATATTCCTATGCCTTGCTGTAATTTTATTGATTATTGCAGCATTCATTGAGGCAAATCTAACCATACCTTTTGCAAGTTGGATATTATCCTTTTTCGGTTTAAGCATAGGATAATTGCTTTTTATTTTACTTTTCGTTTTTTTACTTTTTTTCAATTTTTTAATTTATTTATTTTAATTTCATTTATTTGTTTTTTTAAAACTTCATTAAAAATCTTAAAATAAGTTTTTATACTATAATGACTATAATTATATGATGTATATTAATTATAATCTAATTTTTTCTTAAATTTTAAAATTAAATTAATTTATAATTAAATCAAAATTATTATTTCATCAAAAAAATTTAATGTGATAAAATGATTAGATGTGTATCTTGTGGAGAAGAATACGAAGATGATGAAGTTATCTACAACTGTAAGAAATGTGGATCTGTCTTGGAAGTGGAAGTGGAAGTTGATGTTCCTAAATCCACTTTTGAAGGTAGAAGAGATAACTTATGGAAATATAAAGAATGCTTGCCTGTTGATGCAAGCAAAAGGGTTTCCTTGGATGAAGGGGGAACTCCATTCTGCAGATGTGAAAAATTAGGTAAGGAACTTGGAATTGACCTTTACGTTAAAGTGGAAGGATCAAATCCTACCGGCAGTTTCAAGGACAGAGGAATGACCATTGGTATGACTAAAGCTATGATGCTTGGTGTAGATACTGTAGGTTGTGCTTCTACTGGTAACACATCCGCTTCCCTTGCGGCTTATGCTGCAAGAGCAGGGTTAAGATGTGCTGTATTCTTGCCAGCAGGTAAAGTTGCTCTCGGTAAATTGGCACAGGCTATGTTCCATGGTGCAGAAGTATTCTCAATCAATGGTAACTTTGACGAAGCTTTGGAAGCTATGACCCAACTTGCTCGTGAAAAATACTTATACTTATTGAATTCAATTAACCCATTCAGATTAGAAGGACAAAAAACCATCGGTTATGAGATTGTTCATGATTTAGGATGGGAATCTCCTGACAGAATCGTTCTTCCTGTAGGTAATGCAGGAAACATTTCAGCTATTTGGAAAGGAATCACTGAGTTCCACAATGCTGGATTTATGGATGATGTTCCAATGATGACTGGTATTCAAGCTGAAGGTGCTTGTCCTATTGCAAATGCATTCAGAGACAAGACCATGGACATGACTCCTGTTGAAAACCCTGAAACCATTGCTACTGCAATCCGTATCGGTGCTCCAGTAAGTGCTGTTAAAGCATTAAGAGCTATTTACGATTCCAACGGTTTAGCTGAAACCGTAACAGATGAAGAAATCCTTGACGCTCAAAAATTGCTTGCAAGAACTGAAGGTGTTGGAGTTGAACCAGCTTCTGCAGCATCCATTGCAGGTTTAAAGAAATTAGTCGAACAAGGAGACATCGACAAGGGAGAAAGAGTTGTTTGTGTTGTAACTGGACACTTGCTTAAAGATCCTAACACTGCAATTGACGCTTGTGTAGATCCTGTCCAAGTGGATGCAGACATTGATAAGATCAAGGAAATTTTACTTAACAAATAAGTTTAAGTAATTTTCCAATTCTTTTTTCTTTTATTATTTTTTTATCATTTTCTAATTTTACTATTTTTTAATTTATTT
>JAGCBE010000034.1 GCA_017652345.1 Methanobrevibacter sp. | reverse complement strand
TTGCTACAACATAAGAATATAAGTATACTTGCTTTTTGTCAAGTATATGTATATATTAAAAGTAAAGGGAGGTATTAATATGAAAAGTGAATTATCAACATATTGTAAACAGATGAGCCCAAGTAAAACAGAGAGAACTGAAAAGGTAACAAAGATTATTATACATCACATGGCCGGTGTTCTAACCTGCGAACAATGTGCATCCATCTTTGCCAGACCGTCAAGATGTGCTTCTGCCAATTATTTAATAGGAAAAGATGGTAAAATAGAATGCAATGTAGATGAAGAATTCAGAGCATGGACTTCCGGATCAAGAGAGTATGATATGAAGGCTATCACAATTGAAGTATCAAATTCTTCACTTGCTCCGAACTGGGAAGTATCAGATGCTTGTATTAAATCTTTAATTGAGCTTTGTGCAGATATCTGCAGAAGATATTGCATTGTGCCGGAGTTTACCGGAGATTTAAAAGGAAGTATTCTCTTTCATTCAATGCTTCAGGCTACAGCTTGTCCGGGCCCTTATATTAAATCAAGAATCGGATATATTGTAGAAGAAATCAATAAGGCTTTATGCTTAAATGATGAAAAGCCTAAGAACGAAAAACAGGAAAAACCAAAAGAAAACTTTAAGAAAGTAAAGATAACTTGTGAGGATCTAAACATAAGAGCCGGAGCAGGAACTAAATTTAAGAAGGTAGGCCACATCACTGACAAAGGTGTATATACCATTGTTGAAGAGCAGGGCAACTGGGGTAAACTTAAGTCCGGTGCAGGATGGATATGCCTTAAATATACTAAGGAGGTAAAATGATGGATGTGAATATGCTTATTACAATGATTGGCAGCTTGGGCTTTCCTATTGTGGCTTGCTGCGGCATGGCTTATTTCTTTGCCAAAGCAAACGATAATTACAGATTAGATATGAAGGAAGCTTCTGCAAGGCATAAAGAAGAAATTGATAAAATGAGTGAAGCAATCAATAACAATACCAAAGCAATAGAGCTTCTTATTCAAAAGATGCAGGAGGATAACTAATGAAAGTTAGATTTTATACATCATTCCCAAAAAGGAATAATTCAACAAAGCAGATAAGCTCAGAATCTTATACAGAATTAGATCTTGTACTTAAAGAAGCAACTTCCATAGAAAACCCTGTTTTCTTAATAAGCGGAGATCATTTTGATTATACTTATGCTTATATTGCAGATTGGAACAGATACTATTTTGTAGATCAGATTCTATCATCCGCAAAAGACCTTACTCAGATTACATTAAAAGAAGATTATCTTGCTTCCTGGAAGAGTGCTATCGGAAATACAGCTGCAATGATTTTAAGATCTTCTTCCAATTATAATGTATGGATACCGGATGAAGAAGTCTATGTATCTACACAGAAAACACTTGTAAGAGAAGTAGGATCTAATTCTGTATATTTTGGAGATTATACCGGATGTTATTTATATAGCGTTGTCAATAAAAAGGGAAGTTATTCAAACTTTGCTGCACAGTATTATACCAATGCTACAGGCATACAATCTCTCGCAGATGAACTTCTGGATGGAAGTTTGCTTGATGATATTGTTAAATATTATAATAATGTAAGCAATGCAATTATATCAGTTAAATGGATGCCTTTTGATTTTACATCAGTTTCTTCTGATTCAACTATGACTTCATTGGAAAATGTTTGGATTGCAAATAATATGCTTACTTTTGCTGATTACAGAATAACAGGCTCTTCAATTTATATTGACGGATCTCAATCAATTCCTATTCCCTGGAGAAGTGATAAGGACTTTAGAGAGAGTAATCCCTATACTGAACTTAAACTTCTTATTCCTATGTATGGTATTATAGACTTAAATGCTGCAGATTATGTCGGAGCATCTAATGTAGTAGTACAATACAGAGTTGACAGAACTACAGGAGATGTAATTGTAATAGTCAATTCTGATACTGCCGGAGCTGTAACACAAACAGTACAATTCAATGTAGCTGTAGAAATGCCTATTGCAACACTTACAAGAAATATAGGCGGAGCAGTATCTGCCATAAGTGGCGGAATTAATTCTGCTATAGGTATGGCTGCAGGTAATTATATTGGAGGCGGAGTAGGTCTTATATCATCAGCTGCACAGTTTGCACTCTCTGCAAACGGAAGAAGTGTATCACTTAAAGGAGCTTTAACCGGAAAAGCTGCTACAGCTTATGGAGATAAATTTCAGCTTCTTGCTTATGTGCCTCATACTTTAGATCCTACAAACTTAAATTATATTGCTACAAAAGGCCGACCTGTACAGGCAGTAGACTTAATAAGTAACTTCTCAGGATATGTAAGATGTGAAGATGCTTCTGTATCAATCAATGGACTTGATTCAGAGCGAGAAGCAATTAACTCATATCTTAATAGTGGCTTTTATTATGAATAAGTGATATTATTGTTTTGGGCTTTTGGAGCTCTTCCTTGTGAGAAGGTTTATGCATTA
>JAGCBE010000293.1 GCA_017652345.1 Methanobrevibacter sp. | reverse complement strand
TAGCTATTGATATTTCAAAAATGTTCCAGAAGCTTAGTGCTGGGGCATTTGTGCTTGCAAAGGATGCGATAGGCAATGCATTTGATATGTTTCCTCCCAATAGCTTAAAGGATAGGATTGCAAGCAATACAGTTAGCACCACCATCATGACAGTGGTTACTTTTGATAAGCGGTAAAGTCCAACATAAACCCATATCGCAATGATTACAGAGAGAATTATGCATGTTAATGTGAATGATATAGGCAAATTCAGGCCCATCATTGCTGCTGCACCTTGAGCATTCAGCACAGCTACCCATGCTATAAGCTGCATCACATTCAATGAGGAAAAGAATTTGGAGCCATAATTGCCAAAAGTTGACCTAATGGTCTCCATTGCATTCACTCGTAGGCGTGCACCGACCAGCCCTGTAAAAAATAGCAGTATTCCACCTATGATATGTCCAAGTATCAATGGAATCCAAATGGAATCAATTGGGGATGAGGAAGCAAGTTGTATTCCTGCTTCAATTTCTGAAACAGAGACTGCAACTCCAAACCAGATAACTCCATTTGAAAAAAGACCAGTACGATTTTCCATATTTTGCCTACTTTAAAAATTTAATATTTATCTAATGATTTAAAATGTTTTCAACAAATCGTAAAGTTCAGGGATTGCCTGTTCAAATTTAACTCCATAGGTATGGGTTTCATCACCAACAGTCTTTTCAATTGCCTTCTTGGTAAATTCTCCAGCTATTTTTGCTGCAGCGGAAGGAGATTTGTCTAACATTGTTGATCCAACAAATGATGAAGCAAAGACATCACCTGTTCCATGAGAAACATAATCCACTTTATCATTGTAAACGATTTCAATGGATTCGTCTTCCTTATCGAAAATGATCATTCCCATTTCATGGTTATCGTTTTCATATCCTTTCAAGATAACATATCTATTTGTAAATGCTGAAAGCTCTTTAGCCATTTCAATCATTTCTTCTTTTGTAAATGTTTCTTTCCAAGGCTTATGAAGGATATAACAAGCTTCAGTTGTGTTAGGGAGGATATAGTCTCCTAATTTACAAAGTTCCCCCATAGCATCAGCGAATTCCTGGTCAAATCCATTGTAGAATTCCCCATGATCTGCCATAGCAGGGTCAACAAAGACAAGGCCGTCTTCTTTTAATCTTGAGTCTATAATGTCTTTTATGTAATCCAATTGCTCTTGTGATGCAATGAAACCAGTATAGATAGCATCAAATATGATTCCTTCCTTTTCCCAATGTTTCCTAATTTCAGGAAGGTCTTCAGTCAAGTCTCTTACAGTGAAATCTGTAAAGCCAGATGTATGTGTAGATAAGACTGCAGAAGGAAGAATTGCAGTTTCAATTCCAAAAGCAGAAACTACAGGAAGTGCAACAGTTATTGAGCATTGTCCATAGCATGAAATATCTTGAATAGTTAAAATTTTTGTTGTTTTGTTCATTCTTTCAAACCTATTAGTATTTTTAATAATTACAGTTAATTAGTATTTTATTTTTAATATATAATAATTTTCTTAATTAACTCAATTGTTATCAAATCATTATCAAATCATTATCAAATCATATTTATAACAATTGTTATATACATTAAAATATATAAATATTTGTTGTAGGGTACAAAAAGATACAATATCAGAATTTTAAAAATTTTTATAATAGAATTAATATATTAATTATGATTAATGATAATTTTCAAATAACTTATTTATTTTCACATGTGATTTTATGATTGAATGCAGAAATATTTCTAAAGGAAAAGCAGAAGGGGAATTAATTGTATCCAGTGAAGCAATTAGTTTTTTAGGTGGAGTAGACCCTGAAACCGGTGTAGTAATTGACCCAAATCATGAACTCAAAGGAGAGTCCATTAAGGATAAGGTCCTTTTCATTCCTGGAGGTAAAGGTTCCACTGTAGGATCTTATGTCATATTCCAGATGATGAAAAACAACACTGCTCCTAAAGCGATTATTTGCCTTAAGGCAGAACCTATTATAGCTACTGGTGCTATCATGTCTGATATTCCAATGGTTGATTCTCCATCAAGCGTTGAAGAATTGGTAAATGGGCAAATGGTTGAAGTAGATAGTGATAACGGTAAAATAACTTTATTATAATCAATAAAATTATTATTCAATTTAATTAATTATTCAATATAATCAATAATCTTTAATGGGTGATTTTATGTCATCAATTTATATTAAAAATGTAAACATTATAAATCCATTTAGTGAAGAGCCTCTTGATGAAAGGCACGTTTTAATTGAAAATGGCAGAATAAAGTCCTTGCATACAGAAGAGTCTACATTGTATAAGGACCATATTGTTATAGATGGTGAGGATGACTATCTTTTGCCTGGATTTATAGACTCACATGCTCATATTATGGCAAATGGATTCCATAAGGAGGATATCATGAAAGACCCTCTTTCATATTACTTTTACAATGCTGTAGATAATATGAAAGCAACCATTGATGCAGGGGTCACTACAGTTCGTGATACTGGTCTTGCCGACATTGGGGTTAAGATGGCTCAAGAGAGGAAGATATTTCCAGCTCCAAGGTTGAACATATCAATTAAGCCTTTAGCTATTACTGGCGGACATTTTGACCATTATTTAAATTCCGGTTTTGATATGGAAATTGCATATCCTGGTTTTCCAGTTGGAACCTGTGATGGAGTGGAAGGTGTTTTAAGGAAAACCCGTGAAGTCATTAGAGCGCGTGCAGATTTCATTAAAATCATGGCAAGTGGAGGAATTCTATCTCCATATACCTCTTCAGATATTGCACAATTCAACAAAAAGGAATTGAAAACAATAGTGGATGAAGCTGAAAATCATAAGTTGAAGGTAGCAGCTCATTGCCATAGCTTAGAAGGAATTGAAAGATGTGCAAAGGCAGGTATAAAGTCAATAGAGCATGGTACATTCATTGATAAAAAGACTTCCCAATTGCTTGCTAAAAAAAGAATATATCTTACTCCTACATTGATTGTTCATAAGACCCTTATTGAAGAGGGCTTCCCAGTTTGGGATAGTTTTGCTGATGATAAGATCAGAAAGCTAAAAGAAGTCGTGAAAATCCACAAGGAAAACATAGAAACCGCTTATCAGGAAGGAGTTAATTTCCTAATGGGTTCAGATTGTGGTGTAATAGATCATGGCCGAAACCTTGGAGAATTGAAGCAACTTGTAGATGTCGGTTTATCTCCACTTGAAGCTATTCAAGCAGGAACCATTGAAGGGGCAAAATTCTTCAATCAGGAAAATGAATTGGGATCCATTGAAGCAGGAAAAATAGCTGATATGATCATTGTCAAAGACAATCCAATTGATAAGATAGAGTCTTTAGCAGACAATGATAAGATCTTAACTGTAATCCAAGATGGAAGAATATTAAAGCATAAGCCTATTTTTTAAGTGTTTAAAAAGAGTTGGATATTTTTAAATAGGGATGAAGTTCAAATTAGGAAAGAAGTTCTATTCAGGAAAGAAGTTCAATTTTAGAAAAATAGTTTATTTTTTTTTAAAAAAAATAAGAGATAATAAAAATATTATCTCTTGAATATCCCTTTTATTTTGTCTAAGATACCAGTAGTAGTGAGGACACCTACACCAATGGTGTAAATATCTTTAGCTCTTGCCTTATCCACTCCCAGTTTCTCAGCAATCAAGTTAACTATCACGTCTTCAGCTCCACCGCCAGCGGTGAAGTTGTTTGCGAAAATATCGCTAACGATATTTCCTTGGTCCTCAGTCAAGTTAGCTTGTTTCATAAGTTCTTGAATAAGATCTGCATTAGTCATAATAAAATATATGTTATTTTTAATATTTAATTCTATACTATTCATTTTTGTGAACTATTTTTCAAAAAGATTGTACGATTGTCTAAATGGGCTAAATGATTTTAAATTTAATTTTTAATGTAATTTTAATAAATTTTTAATAAAATTTTTAGGCATACCAAAACTTTATATGCAATTAATATAAATTATATTTATAAATCTATTTATTTTAAAAAAACAAATATTACTATATAATATACTATATAAAAAATTTATAAGGTGAAAATTATGGCAATTGATAAAAAAGAAGTAAAAGTTGTAGGAATGCACTGCCCTTCATGTGCAAAAGCAGTAGAACTTTGCATGATGGATTTAGATGGTGTAGAATCTGCTGTTGTGGATTTAGACGCTAATAAAGTAGAAGTTGAATATGATAATGAAAAAGTGTCTGATGTAGACTTAGCAGGCGCTGTTAAAGAAGCAGGATTTGAAGTGGAATAAGCAAATCGGTTATTTTTTAGCTGTTTTCTTATTTTTTCATTTTCATATAAACAATTTAATCTAATATTAACTATCTTATTTCATAACAATTTAATTAAATTCTAATTTTTTATTTTTAATTTTAAATATTTCACAATGTCAATTTATAGAAAGGAGGAATTTTATGGCTAAACAGAAAGAGTTGAATATTCCAGTAGATGGCATGCACTGTTCTTCATGTTCGCTTCTTGTTGAAAAATCACTTGGAAAGCTTGAAGAAGTGGAATCCATCAATGTGGATTTGAACACCAATAAAGCCCATATGGTCTTGAATGATAATATTTCTCCTGATATAATTGATCAGACTGTCGAATCAGTTGGATTTACAGTTCCAAAAGATGAGGTAGTCATTCAAATTGATGGAATGCATTGCGCTTCTTGCGTAAACAATGTAGAGAAATTCCTTCCACGTGTAGATGGTGTTGTAGAGGCAAATGCCAACTTATCCAATCAGAAGGTTACTGTAAAGTACTATCGAGACATGTTGAATCTTAAGGAGATTCAAAAGACCATTGAAATGTTAGGATTTGAATACATTGGACTTGACGGCGAACTTGATGTAATGGATGAAGAGGAAAGATACCAAAAGGATCTTAGAGGCAAATTGTACAGAATCATCGTAGGTCTTGTATTTGCAGCAATTTTAATGGCAATCATGCAATTCCATATAATGGTCCATCCATTGACTATGGGCCAGCTTTCATTGATAGTAGCTATTTTCCCATTTTGTTATGTGAGCTATCCGATTTTAAAGGCAGGATGGAATTCTTTTAAACATAAGAATTTGGATATGGATGTAATGTATTCCATGGGTATTCTTGTAGCATTCGTATCAAGTGTATTGGGTACATTTGGCATTGTCCTTGACTCAAGCTTCATGTTTTATGAATCTGCTGTAATGTTGCCGTCATTCTTGACAATAGGCCGTTATCTTGAAGCAAG
>JAGCBE010000292.1 GCA_017652345.1 Methanobrevibacter sp. | reverse complement strand
TTTCCGCTAGACGATGATGCCGAATATGAGTTGCGAAATGGTTTGGTTGCTACATATAACGAATATGACGATGTACTTGTTACAGATGACGAAATAACAATTCCTATATCTTTATACTATCCTAACGGTTGTTGTAGCGTCTGTGACGACTTTGACATTGTGGAACAAAAGTCTTTTGATATTGAAGAAGATGACGACTATGACGATGAGGAAGAAGATTACGAAGATTATGACGACGAATATGATGAGTATGATTATGAACCATATGAAGAAGGATCTAATAATAAAACCGAAAGGATTTCTTTGACTAGCGACGATGGAACTTGTGATATTCAAATCATTAAATCAAACGAGGGTATTAGGGTTATGGGAAACATACCTGACAACAAAAGAGAATTATTTAAAACAGTAATTAAAAAAATGGGAGAGTGTTTATAATGATACGTTGTGGTAGAGATATATATATGACTGTATGGACTGTGGAAAATAAAGAGTCTAAAGTTACAGGAAGAGGAAGTACAGCCAGAAAAAACTCACAAACTGGTGAATATATTAATTCAAATTGGAATTTGAGATTTTGCGGAGAAGCTGCTTCAAAAATACAGGGAGTGACAGCAGGAACAAAAATTAAAATTAGTCCAACAAACGTAAATATAGAAAATATATATTTACCAGAAAAAGGAGACAAAAAAGCAACAAACTATTTAACGGTTACAATATTCGATTTTGAACTTGCAAATGGAAACACAAATACACCACAAACAGTAGCGACTAATAATGACGAATTGCCGTTCTAATATAGTATATTGATTAATGGAGATGGTGAATGTGCAATATTCATACTCCAAGTTAACAAGTTTCTATGAATGCCCTTATGCGTTTTATAGATATTACCAACTCAAAGAAAAACGGAGAGGACAACATATTCGCAAGTTATGGTATTTTGGTTCATTCAATATTAGAACGCTATGCAAAAGGAGAACTACAAAAAAAAGATTTAGTTGATGAATTTAAAAATAGTTTTGAATTGGAAATTAGTGAGCCTATAATGATGTATGGCAGAGATTTAACAGAGTCTTATTTAGAAAAAGGAATTATATTCTTTTCTAATTTTGAAGGGTTTTGGGGCTTGAATCCGATTGAGGCTGAACATAGATTTGAAGTCCCTCTAGGACATAGTACATTCGTTGGAGTTATAGACTTAATTGCCACCAACGATACAGATGATATTATAATCATAGACCACAAATCTAGTTCTAAATTTTCAAAAAAGGAGCTAAAAGAAAAATCAAAACAATTATACCTTTATGCGACAGAAGTTTATGAAAAATACGGTAAGTTTCCAAAAGAGTTATGGTTTAATCATTTCAAGAATGATTATATCGAGAAAATCAAATTTAATATTGAAGATTATCGTGAATCAGTAAACTGGGCTTTAGATACCATAGATAAGATTGAGTCTTGCTTGGAGTTTAACCCTAATAATAGCGACAAGTTTTATTGTGGTTATTTGTGTGATTACAGAAATAATTGTGAACACAAAGATTAAAATAGGACAGCTTTGTTCTAGGAAAGAAGAGAGTTATGTTAAAATTATATTCAACAGAATGTCCGGCTTGTAAAATGGTAGTAAAAGTTTTGGAGGACAATAACATTGAATTTGAAAAAATTACAGATGAAGATGAAGTATTGGCTCTTGCTAATAGATATGAAATTGACAATGTTCCTTTTGCGATTACATCAGATGGGGTGGTTTTAGCATCCTCTGTTGACATTATAGAATTTGCAAAAAAGGAAACAAAATAACAGAGGTGATAAAATGTATATACCAATAAGCTACGATCAAGATTTTGACGACTTATGGATGCACTTAAAATCGAAATATCCAGAGAGATTATTCGACATAGACGGTCTTGGGAAACAACTTGATATGATGAATTTTACTAATGAGTTTTTTAGTGAAGATACAACTTGCGTTGCTGACGTATCAATCGATGCAAACGCAAATGTAGATGACAAAACAGTAATTAGTTATAACCATGAACTTCCAAAACCGTTTATGAAATTAAATTCATATTATATGTTATGGAAAGAAATAAAAAGGCTCTATGATAGAGTAACGGCTGACGAAGTGATAGAAAAGCAAGTGGCAGGAGACATTTATATCAATGACGTTCATGGAATAGCGTCAGCTATGCCCTATTGTTTTAACTATTCAACTTATGACATAATGACAAAAGGTCTACCAATGATTAAAAAGATTAAATCTATTAAACCGAAGTATTTATATTCATTCAAATCTCAGGTAGAACAATTTACGATTATAGCAGCGAATTCAACTCTGGGCGCGACAGGGTTGGCAGACTTCTTATTAGTAATGAGTTATTATGTAGACAAAATGTTACAAACAAAATCGGATGCACATTTTAATTTTGCAACAGAAGAAGATTGTTGGAGATATGTAGAAGAAAATTTGCGCTCTTTTATATATACGATTAATCAACCTACAAGAGCAAATCAAAGTTGTTTTACAAATCTTTCTATTTATGATGACTATTTCTTAGAAGACTTAAAGAAAAGTTATATCTTTGAAGATGGTTGTCTGCTAAATATAGAAACCGTGAGAAAAATGCAAGAAATGTTTTTAAGAATTATGTGTGATGAATTGCATAGAACACCAATTACATTTCCAGTATTAACAGCTTGCTTTAGCATAGACGAAGAAAATAATATAAAAGACGAAAATTTCGCTAAAATGATAGCTCGCTACAATAAAGAATTTGGCAATATAAATATTTATTGTGGTAGTAGTTCTACACTAAGTTCTTGTTGTAGATTAAGGTCTGATAGAAACAACGAATATTTCAATTCGTTTGGTGCTGGCTCAACAAAGATAGGATCATTAGGTGTATGTACGATAAATCTACCTAGACTTGCATTCAAAAACAAATATAATATTGATAGATTTATTGAGGATTTGAAGGATATGGTTAAAATTTGTTCGCAAGTAAACAATGCCAAAAGAAAAATTGTAGAACGCAGAATTGGAGAGCATCACCCACTCTATAAGTTAGGTTTTATGGATATAACCAAACAATATAGCACGGTTGGTATTAATGGTTTTAATGAGGCTATTGAAATTCTTGGGGAGAATATTCTTGAAGAAAAAGGTCAAGAGCTTGGTGTAAAAATCATTGATACAATTAACGCTGAAAATGAAAAATACGCTAAACAATACAATTCTCCACATAATTGCGAGCAAATCCCCGGCGAGTCTGTTTCCGTGAAATTGGCAGCTAAAGACAAACTTTTAAAGTATAACAAAGAATATGAGATTTATTCTAATCAATTTATTCCATTAACAACTAATGCGGATATGTTGGATAGAATTAAATTGCAAGGTATATTTGATAAGAAATTTACAGGTGGAGCAATTTGTCATATTAACGTAGAAACAGAGATAGAAGATGAAGAGAAAATTGTAGATTTAATTAAATATTGCGCAAAACAAGGTGTTGTTTATTGGGCTATTAATTATAATCTACAAGAATGCGAAGATAATCATTTGACAGTAGGAAGGAATGAGAATTGTTCTATTTGTGGAAAGCCTATTATAAACAATTATACAAGGGTTGTTGGGTTTTTAACGAATACAAAAAACTGGAATCCAGTAAGGAGAAAGATTGATTATCCTAACAGAGTTTTCTATAAGGGTGTGTAAAATATGAACATTATTTCAACACAATACACTTTGAAATATAAGAGTTTTGAAATAGTTGTTTCTGGTTGTAAGGGAGATAATGGCAAGCATTGTTTTGGTTGCCACTCTCCTGAGACTTGGGATTTTAACATTGGAGAAAATTATGAAAATCAAATCCAGAAAATACTTAGAAAAATCAAAGAAGCAAACGACTTGATAGATTGGATTTGGGTTTATGGCGGAGAGCCACTTGATAACAACATAGAAGAATTAATAGATATGTTGTCGTCGCTAAAAGAAAGCAATAAGCCTATTGTATTATTTACAAGATATTCTTTCGATAGTATTCCACAAGACGTAAAAGATTTGTGCGACTATATAAAGTGTGGCGCTTATCAGCAAGAATTGACGGTAGAAGATAACATACAATATGGAATAAAACTTGCGACTTCCAATCAACATATTTATAAAAAGTCGAATAACCAATGGAAATAATATTTTTGTGGTTCTCCTTTTGGATGGCGTTCTAAGTGTAAGTAATATTATGTGGTGGCGGAATAGGTAAACGCAAATGAAAGGACATTGATTACATATAGCGCTTGAAGTAATCTTGTTGGGTGCAAATCCCAACCCACATAGCCAATGTAGGAGTCATGACCTACTGATTTGAGGGGCAGGGGCAAGCCTCAATGAGAATGACAAAAATCCCCACCATATATGTAAGTTTTGGGTAGTGAGGTCGCTCCTCGCGGCTGGTTCGATTCCAGCAACTTACACCAACGAGTTGCGCCCGTAAGACGCACGGTGGCTTGTCCTGAACTCCGTTATTGGGAAAGTTCGTTCAGGCGTGGACTTAAAACGCCCACGTCGTATATGGTCTTGTAACTTAATTGGTAAAGTCGGGATGAGCGCTCAAATCTCATTATGAGAGGATTTGCAAAACATTGACCAGCATTGTCGGTTCGAGTCCGACCAAGACCAGATTTGTTGGGGTATAATTTTATAAAAATTAAAATCATACCCCGTTAAATAGCCACTTAGCTCAGTTGGCAGAGCAAGGGACTGAAAATCCCTGTGTCTGTGGTTCGATTCCACAAGTGGCTACCATTATTTAATGGGACGTAGCTCAACGGCAGAGCAAACGGCTTATATCCGTTAGGCTGAGGGTTCAAATCCCTCCGTCCCGACCATTTTATAAAAAAGGAGTTGTTTTTATGGAGTTATATTTAGCAGAAGCAATTAAAAGAGTAAAAATGTTAAATGATGATATTACTTATTTATTAAATGAGGAAGATCATTATAGCGTTATTGATTATCGCGAAGAATCGGAAAAGATTCAAAGCAATTACGACTATGCAACAACAAGAAGAAGAGTGAATGAAATTAATAACGAAATTCTAAAAATCAAAAAAGCAATCAATAAGGCTAACAACGAAACTAAAATTGGAGTAGAAGATTATACTATTTCGGATGGTCTTATCAAAATTGCAATGATTAGAAATGAATTGACATATCATTTGGAGCCAATGGCTAGAAAAGAAAAACTTACTAGCAAAGTTGATATGCGAAATGACGGAATTATATATACTGAAACATTATACGATCCAGAAGTATGTAAAGAATATGTGAAGAGCCAAAAAGAACTATTAGGGAGAATACAAATGGGAATTGACAGAGCTAATTTAACAACTGTAATTTCCGTTTAGTAGATAAATTTCCTTTGTGCATTTCATATAAATATTTATCAATATTGTTGAGGCAGTATTGGATTAAAAAGACTAGGAAAATACAAGATGGGAGTTATTGTTTACTGTTATTGATTTTAGATTATGAGCTTATTAGTAGAGGTTATAAGTTTATGGTTACGAACAGTCAAATGTAAAATTTTGAAATAAAAGTAAATAATATATATATGCACATAAAAACTTCCATAGCGAAAAAGTATCAGGTTATATTCGCTTGCCTCCTAGCACGGCATTAGCCCCATATGCCGTGCATTCTTGGAGAAAAATATAAAAGAAAGGAGATGTTAAATATGGCAAAACTCTATATAAAATATTTAAAATTTTGTAAAAAGCATAAATTGAAAGCATTTATACCTTCAAAGTATGCTTTTTTAATTAGTTATTTTAGCCTTGATCATATGGAATTAACAGAAGACACATATACATTCAAGGAAATAATAAAAAGAATTAAGGATAACGAAGGCTATTGTCCTTGTGCATTAAAGAAAGTAGATGCTACAAAATGCGCGTGCTTGGCGTGTAGGTCAAAGGGTGTTTGTCATTGTGGTCTTTATGAAAAGAAAGGAGATGATATGACTTGAAAAAATTTGGCAGAACATTAGGTTTAATTCTTATTGGGTTGTTTGCCTTGTGTGTGGCATTATTGGCAAATGGAGCTATATGGTGGGGTATAGGAAATCTTGTTGTTTACACATTCGGATTAACATATAGTTGGAGCTATATACAGGGTTTTTGTGTTGGAATAATAAGTTTCTTACTTTCGCCTATTAGCTTAAAACTTACGTTTCCCAACATCAGCCTAAAGGGAGAACCAAAAGAAGAACAAGAGCAAAATAAACAAAGCATTGTTGAAGAACTAAAACAAGCAAATACAGAACAAGAAACAAATATTGAATAAATAAAACAAAACTCTTCCGTTTTTATTTATAAATGTTTGGAGGAAAGAAAGAATGAAAAAAATAGATTTAATTCAGGTTGCGTTGTCTGCGCTAAAAAGCGGGAACGATTTAAAAGTAGAAGTAACTATTCCAGGGCAAGAAGATACTGAATATATTATCAACAAAAACAAAAGTATAGAAAATAAATTAAAATATTATTGTGAAACATATGATGACGATTTATGTCATAAAAAAAATCCAAGCGTAAAAATTATTGGGGCTGAAACGATAATATATAATAAGGGGAATGAAGAGAATAGTTATAATCAAAAAAAAGAAATTGTTTGCGAAAAATGTGACGAGAAATTTATCGTTGATAAAGAAACAGAACGAAATTATGGTGAATATGGGATTCCTTATGTACGCTGTCCTTTTTGTGATAGCAAAGTATATTTAGACGATGAAGAGGCGTTAAAAATCAATGACAAAAATATCATTTTCCCAGATCATTTCTTTCAGTTTGGTGGCAAAGACGCTGTCAATATTAACAGGCAGGAAACTGAGGGTTGGGTTAAAGATGTTTTAAGCGCACTCATAAAAGATAAAGAACTTCCATTTTATTATATCGGCTCTGGAGACACAATAGTAATTGGATTCCAAGATGAAGAAGAAATACATATTGTCGTCGGTAAAGGATATTATTCGTTTGATTATGAAAAGGAGGAATAAATTTGTTCACATTACCTAATGCTGGTTGGACTAATTGGGATATAGAAAGATTTAAAGAGAGAATTTCTTATGTAGATAATTTTCCATTAAACCTATTAAATGGAATTAAAAAATTTTTTAACACAGAAACTTGTCAAGAAATAGAATTTGATGCCGAAGGTTATTTTTATACTATTTATCTTGGCTATCCGATTTATGCTAAAATTGAAGATGGCAATATGAATGTGATACACGAAGATATGGTTTTATTTTCTACAGAAGTATTAAACGATATAGAAAAGAATATAAAAGAATGGAGCTGCTTCCCTTGGTGGATCCACACAGATGAAGAGCAAGAAAATCTTAAAAAAGAATTAGAGGAGGAAATCGCTGAAATTAGGGGGATTATAGAACAATGGTTGAAAAAGACGATATAACAATGGAAAAAGATAAAAACCTATTGATTTTTACAAACAAAGAATTTCCGTATAAAATTTCGTTTGACTTAAATAGTGGAAAATATTTTAAAATTTTGCCAGATAAACAAAAAGAACTTAAAAACATTAATTTTTATTTTACAAACCATTATTACAAAGACATTATTAAGCAGGAAGATTTCCCGGTTTATTATAAAATGATAGAAATGGCGGCTGATAGAGGTTGGAATTTAAGAAATATGGGGAGTGTTTTATCTTTTTTGAAAAACAATCTTTGTTGGGAACAATATCTTGTTCTTAATATACCAATAGATAATTCAGTAAATTTCCCTTTATCAGTATTCCCCAAAGACGTGTTGAACGCTATACTGAGAGCAATTAAACTTAATAATATGTCAGAATATAGAAACTTAACGCGTGGATGGCACTCAAAATATACTCTTCCAAATATAATAGATCGTAATTTTAACAGAATGAATGAAAACCCAGATTTTTTTAATTGTATAAGATATGTCTCACAGTTCAAAGACGACCTAGATTTTATACAAAGATTTTCGATAATATTTTGTCAATATCATCGAATATTAGACATAATTAAAATTTTTCATTATGAATATAAATCGCTGATAGAATATATTTGTTTCCTGGAAGATTATGAGGGTTATGAAAGAGATTCGGAAGCCATACAGGATTTATATGATTATGCAGATATGTCGGCAAAGTTAGCGGAAATGTGTGATAGAAAGGGTAAATTTGAGAAATATCCGCATTTTTTAAAATCAAGACATCATATCGTAGCAAGAAATTTTAACATTATAAAAGAAGAAAGAAAAGAAGAGTTGTTTACGAGAATGTATAAAGGAGAGTTGGCATATTCATACGGGAAATATTGTATTATTGAACCAACATCAACAAAAGATATTTTAAAAGAAGCGCAAGAAATGCACAACTGCGTGGCTAGTTATATTGATAAGGTAATTGATGGGAAAACACATATTGTATTTATGAGAGAAAGAAAAAGTATAAGTGACAGCTTAGTAACGGTAGAAGTTAAAAATGGTCACATTTGTCAGGCTTTTCAAAAAAATAATGTAGTTATCACAGAAGAACAAAGGAAATTTTTACAAAATTATGCAAAAAATAAAAAATTTATACTTGACAATATATGATAATTATGATAAAATCAAAATTGCAAATAGGGAGATGATATTGTTATGTCAAAGAAATGTGCTTACAAATATTGTAAAAATCCTGAGATACAAAATGAAAACGAAATGATTAGAGACAATGGCAAATGCTATCATTTCGCTTGCTATGAAAAAAAGGAAATAAAGAACGAGGTGTTTCTTGCATTTTGTAATTATGTCACAAACGAAGAAAGCGGAATATTCATTCGTAAAAAAATTAGCGATTATGTCGATAAGGAAAACTATGACGCCAACTATGTGCTTTTTACAATGAATTACATAATCAAGAATCAAATCCCTCTTAGGAGTATTTGGGGATTAAAAAAAGTAATGGATAGAGACAAAGTGAAGCAATCATATGAGCAGACATTAAACAAACTTCGTCCAGTAAATATTCCCAAAGAAGAAGAAACTTTCAAATTTGAAAGAGAAGAAAAAGGGGGGTGGCAAGATTTGATTGGCTAATTTACAGAATACACAAGCGGAATCTGGTTTAATTTCAACATTAATTATTCATCCGGAATTTATAGTAGTAAGCGACAAATTAAAACCGGAATATTTTACATCTCCTGCAAATAAGGTCTTGTTTAAGATTATTAAAGAACTATACGATAGTGGAGTTACAAATATAGATGAGTTTAATTTGGCTTCTAAAATAGAAAATTCGACAGAAGATTCAAACGCAACAAAAAATATTAACTTGGCAGAAATTGTAAGCGATAGCCCATATGTTGCAAGAGACACACCAAACGAATACAAGGAACTTGCCAAAGATATAATTAAGTTTGCGTTTAAGAGAAAATTATTACAACAACTGCAATCATTTGAAAGCCAATGTATGAATGAAAAGCTAGATATTGGAACTCTGCAAAATAGTATATATGATAAACTCAATCATATAGGAGACGAGTTCTTAACCGGAGATGATGAATGCCTAATTGGAGAGAAAATAGATAGTATATATGGAGAAATTATTAAGAGAGCACAAAATGGTGGTGGTATTCCATCTAAATTCAATTCTCTTAATGATTTTGTAACATATGAAAAAGGAGAATTGGTTATTTTCTCTGCTAAAAGAAAAGTTGGCAAATCTGTTTTATTAATGAATGAAGCGATACATAAGGCGCTAAATGGCGTTTGTGTGTTATATTTGGATAGCGAAATGTCAACATTGGGTTGGACTGAAAGGGTGTTGGCTGCTTTAAGTCAGGTGAGTATTAAAAAAATTAAACTACAAAAATTTGACACAAAAGAAGAAGAAAACAAAGTATTACAGGCTATTGAAACGCTCAAAAAATTACCAATTATACATATTAATAATCCTGCCTGGACTACAGAAACAATGGAGGCTACAATAAAAAAATGGGATTCAAAAATAGGTCTGGATTTGGTAATTATGGACTATATTAAAGCGCCAGATACAGATGACGCGTATGTTGAACTTGGTAAAATTACAAATTTCTTAAAAAATAAAGTCGCTGTAGGTATGGATATGAGTGTAATAGCAGCTGCGCAAAGCAATAGGGGTGGAGAAACAGGAGAATCTTATAGAATTGAACAGTATTGTAGTACACTTGTAAAGATAGTTGAAAAAACTCCAGAAGAAATTAATAGAGACGGTGTGGACTGTGGCAAATATAAATTATTTGTTTCGCTAAACAGAAACGGCAAAAGTCACGGTGACATTAACTACGATTATATTGATTTGCATTTCGTTGGGGAAACAATGACAATGCAGGAAGCAAAACAGCACGAATATTCGGATTTACCAATTTAGTAAGGGGGCGTTTGTTGTTGGAGGATTTAATCGACAAAATAGATATTTTAGCATACATAAGTCAATATGTAGAATTAAAGCCTAGTGGCACAGAATATGTCGGTTTAAGTCCGTTTACACACGAAAAAACACCCTCTTTTTTTGTAAATCAAGATAAAAAGTGTTGGTATTGCTTTTCTTGTGGAGAAGGCGGAACAATTATTAAATTTGTGCAAAAATATCACAAAGTAACATATGAACAGGCAATTAGAATGTTGGCTTCGTGGGGGCATTTTTCTTTAGAGGAAGAAGAGCCGATAATGAAGGTTATTCGACATTACAAAAAAAAAGAAGAAGAGGTGTTGCCAACCAGAATGATATTAGATGAAAACATTATGGAAAAATATAAAGACATAACAATTAACAGCTGGGTTGAAGAGGGAATATCAAAAGAAGTTTTGCAAAAATACCAAGTGCGATATGATGATAACGCTTGTAGAATTGTATTTCCAGTTTGGGATTTAGATGGAAACATTATAAACATTAAAGGGAGAGCAGCACATCCAAAATGGAAAGAATTTCGGAATGGCAAAATACATATATTACTTTCCTCTTGGAAGAAACGATTTGTTTTGGGGCTATCATTGGCATATAGGGAATATTATGGAACAAAATGAAGTTATATTAGTAGAAGGTGAAAAGTCTGTAATGAAGCTAGAAACAAATAGTATTTTTAATTCCATCGCAATAGGAACCTCACACATAAGTAAAGAACAAATGAAAATATTGCTTAAATTGCGTGTTAATGTTATAATGGCACTAGACAAAGATAAAGACGCTCTAAAAGATAAAAATTTTTTGAATCTAGCAAAATATAATAAATGTTATATTATGGAAGATACAGATAATTTGTTAGAAGAAAAAGACGCACCAATAGATAAAGGCGTAGATGTCTTTAGAAAAATTTATGAGAAAAGGAGATTAGTACAATGAACTTAATAGGCGGAATAAAGCACGTTGTGCAAAGAACAAAGAAAGGATATTCCTATAGGGATTTGTGGAGTATTGATTGGTGGTTTTTAACAGTAATTCCTAATATGCTAGAAGATTTCGCTAATGAAAAATATTTGGGTATTCCAATGAGTGTTATTAGTAAGTTTGAACAAGAGCATCCAGAAATTACAGGAGAAGAAGAGGATGAGGCTTGCATTCAACAATGGAGAAACACGATTAGAGAAATAGCCCACCATTTAAGAGAAGCACAACTACCAAAAGACCAGACTAATGAATACGACAATGAGTTTTTTGATTCATATAATCTCAATGGAATGCTTACACAAGAAGATTTTAATAAACCGTTGACACCAGAACAAGAAGAAATTAGAGACAAGTGGAGAAAAAGACAAGACGAGATTGATAAATACCAACAAGAACAATTCAAGATTGGTATGCAAATGCTTACCGATAATATGTTCGACTTGTGGTGGTAAGGAGGATAAACAATGATTAATTTTTTACAAGAAACAATAGAGGCAATTTTAGATAGCGGGCATCAAATAAACGATGTTATGTTTATTGGTAGTAGTAGCGGAAAATACAGAATTGATTGGTGTAAATTTGAGCAACTAGCAAATTTTGAATATGATAATGGATATGGAGGTCAAGAAATTGCATCGGATTTAATCATTTATTTTAACGACCACACATATATTCAAAGAGGGGAATATGACGGTTCCGAATGGTGGGAATATAATGTTCCAAAAATATTTAATCCAGAAGACCACTATGAAACCTTTGATAAACTTACAGGAGGCAATTCTTGGAGAACCGTTGAAGAATTACAAAATGAAGAGGAGGAATATTAAATGTTGCCTGTCTTAAAGGTTTATGATATTGATTATAGTTTTATTTTGCAAAACTATCTTAATCCAGAATTGTGGTCAAAAAAATGGACTTTGTTTGTTTATAAAAATTTTGTGGTGACTCTACAACTTTACAATATTGATTGTATTGCAAAAAAGGTTTCTTTTAAAATTGTTGGAGAAGATAATGATCGAGCAGAAGATTATGGTTACGCTGACGGAATATTTTTATCAAATAGCGAATATGAAATATGTTATTACTCTCTGTCAATAGACGATGTAGACTGTCTGAAAAGGATGATTAACTCTGATATACTTAGAATTATTCGCTCGCTAGAAAGAAAGCTAATCAAATCTACAGAAGGCTACAAAGAAATTAGCGAAGCAAAAAAAAGAGAAAAAGAAAGGCTCACAGATATTGCCAACAACTTTCTGGATAACGAAAATGTTTCCAATGAAGATATAAGAGAGGCTTATATTGATTGGTATGTTGATAAAATGAGTAATGAAACAGATTTTGCAGGAGAATACGTTGATAATCGCATATACACAATGTTAACAGATGTTTGGTATGTGTTTGCTAAAATTATAGATGACTGGTCTATTATTAGAGAGATAGAAGAACAAACAAGTCAAGAAGAAATTGATAAGCTAGACGAAGAGTTTGAAGAATATAAAAATTATATTGATAGCGAAGAATACGAAGAGGATATGATAGATGGGTTGGAGGACTTATAAATGAATGTTATTTTTTTAGACGTTGATGGGGTATTAAATAACCAAAGACACATTTTGGCTTTGTATGAATTACTAGGAGATAAAAATTTTCGTAGATTTAGAAAATTTTACGGTCAAACTATCTTGGATTATAAGTGTTGCGAATTAGTGAAAAAATTAGCGCAAAAAAAAGACGCTAAAATAGTTCTATCTAGTACCTGGAGGCTTAGTGATAAACATACAAAAATTGTAGAAGACGAGCTTGATATGGAAATATACGGCATTACACCATATCTTGGGAAAGAACGTGGCTATGAAATAAAGCAATACCTAAAAGAACATAACGAATTTAACAATTATGTGATTATAGACGACGATTCGGATATGTTAGAAGAGCAAATGAGCCATTTGTGTTTGGTAAATAGAGAGGTTGGGTTTACAAGGAGAGATTATAGGAAATGTGTGGAGATTTTGAAGGATGGGAAAAATAATGATATTGATTAAATTTGTGTTTGTATTGCTAATCAGCGTAATTTGTTTTATGTGTGGTTATCAACTTGCAATACATATAATAAACTATGTTTTTCAAGGTGGGAGGTGAGAAAAATGATGAAAATTAGAGGCGGTGTTTTTGAAACAAATTCTTCTTCTACACACGCAATTTGCATACACAAGCAAAAAAACTTATCGTTCCCACGGATATATTTATTTTGGAGTTGAAGACTTGACAAATGACGTTTATTATAACGATTTACAAAAACGTGCGAACTATCTTAATACTATTATGTATGAATGTTGCAGTAAAACAGAATATGTTAATAGGCAGAAAGAAATCAAAGATATGTTAGGGAAATATAGTATTAGAATAGAATGGGCTAAGTTGCATTGGAATTTGGCTGGAGAGCCAAATTATTACGATTATGAAGTAAAAGACACCTGTGCAAGATTGATGCTCGACAAAATTGTAAAAGATGAGATTCTGTTCTTACAATATTTGTTTGGCGAGAATTCAACAATTATAGCCGGATATGATGGTCAATATGAAGAGTTAATAAGGCAACAAAAAGAAAAATATCCGCAAGGAGAGGAGTATGATTATTATAATGAGCAATATTAAAATTAGAAAGGGCGTTTGGGAGACAAATTCTTCTTCTACACACGCATTAGTAATTAAAAGAGAAGAGCCAAAAGAGCTTCCAGAAGAGTTATATTTTGATATGGGAGAATTTGGATGGGAGCAATCTTGGAATAGTGATGCAGAAACAAAAGGACGTTATTTACATACTGCGATTTATCAAAGATTTTACGATTATGAAAACGACAAACAAAAATATTATGAATATAGAAATAAAATAACAGATATATTGTCAAATTATCATATTAAAGCAAGTTGGCTTGATGTAGAGACCATTGAACCAAATTCTTGGTACTATATAGACCATTGTGACGAATTAGAAGGTTTTATCGAACTAATTATCGATCAGCCATCTTTATTAATTGATTGGCTATTTAACGAACAAAGCCTTTTAATTACAGATAATGATAATTCCGATATGGAATATTTTGAAGAAGCGGAGCAAAAATATGCAGACAAGGAGGACTATATATTTTATGGTAAATATAATTAAAACTAGACGTTCTGTTTTTGAAACAAACTCATCTTCTACGCACTCTGTCACAGTTTGTGAAAAAAGCGATTGGGATAAATTTGTAAAAGGAGAATTGGTATTATGGGGAGAAAAACTAATTCCATTAACAGAAGCAAAAAGAATGTGGCAAGAATATAATGAAACTTTTTCTGGAACAAATTGTGATATTAGGACGTTTGAAGAATATTGCGAATTTGAATATATTAAAACATATAAAGAATGGTTAGACAATTATGATTTAGAAACATATAAAGAGGATTTCACAACATCTAAAGGGGAAGAAATTGTTGTATTTGGAGTGTATGGATATGACGGATAAAAAGAAAATATTAAATATTGAGCCAAATTGCTTAAATTGCATACACGTTACAGACAAACAAGATTACTGCGATATGTTTTGTGGAGCTTGCAATTTCTGGTTTGGTTTTGAATGTGATGAGGAGGATGAAAATGAATCTAATTGGGGCGTATAAAAATGGGAATTATAATGTCTTTATTTTTGACGATGGAACAAAAATTATTAAGACAGACGAAAAGGAATTTATACCGGACAGACTAGAAAGCGTAGATATGAAAATAACAAATATGTGTGATATGGGATGCCCTATGTGTCACGAAATGTCAACTCCTAATGGGAAACACGGAAATATAAATCATAAAATTATTGATACATTTTTGCCATATACTGAGATAGCAATAGGCGGTGGAAACCCATTATCACACCCAGAACTAGACGCGCTTTTACAAAAACTAAAAGATTTGAAATGTTTTGCGAACATCACAGTTAATCAAAAACATTTTTTGAAAAATTTTGACAGAATTAAAAATTTGGCAGACAGAAAACTTATAAACGGGATTGGTGTTTCTATTAACAATGTAAACGAAGAAGTCGCAGAAAAAATGAAAGAACTGCCTAATTCGGTAGCTCATACTATTGCCGGCATAACAACATTAGAAGATATGGAAAAAATGAGCAAACTTGGCATAAAAAAGATTTTAATTTTGGGATATAAAATTTTTGGCAGAGGCAAAGATTTCTATAGCGACAAAATTGCGCTAAACGTCAAAAAACTAAGGGATAGGTTAGAAGAAACTATGGGAATGTTCGACGTTGTGAGTTTTGATAATCTAGCAATCCACCAATTAGACGTGAAATTTACTGTCGGAGAAGAAAAATGGGAAGAATGTTATATGGGAGATGACGGTTCTTCGACTATGTATATTGATTTAGTTGAAGAAAAATACGCAAAAAACTCAACAAGCGTAGAAAGATTTGATTTTTTAGATACCGTTAATGATATGTTTTTAGATATTAGGAATAGAAAAAATAATTCAAAGGAGGATAAATATATGTTTGATGTTGGAGATAAAGTAATTGTTAGTAATATTGGAGAGGTTGGTACGGTTGTTAGAGTTGATAAACCACAGCCAAACTATTTGATTAAATTTGACGATCCAAGATACGCTATGTGTACTTACTACGAAAGCGAACTAGAACAAGTTACCCTAAATAGCGCAGATGATGATACAGAAACAACAACAGAAGATAAGGACGAAAATCAAATAAGCGTTTTTGATTTAGAAGGAGAAAAAAGTGAATAGATTTGTAAATTACATAAAAAACTTCTGTCTGTGTAAGAAATATCCTTTTTTAAGAGTGAAAAATGTGTGGACTAAAAAAAAATACGGCTATTCCTCCACAGAATTAGATATGCTTCCAAACGGTTGGAGAAAAAGATTCGGAGAGGATATTTGTAAGGAACTTAATGAACTATTTAAAAAATCTAGCGTAAAGCATTTCAACAGAAAATATTTTATCGTGCAAATCAAAGAAAAATATGGCACTCTCCGTTGGTATGACAACGGAGTGCCAGAAGATATTTTTCAGGAATATCTTGATATTATAAACAAATATGAAGAATTATCAGGAAAGACTTGCATTGAATGTGGGGAAGACGCAAAAATTATAGAGTTAAATGGTTGGTATGAACCACTATGTGAAGAATGTTTAGAAAAAAAATAACAAAAGAAAGAAGAAGGCAATCAAATAAAATTTGATGATTTGGAGGTAAATAAATGACAAACAAAGATAAATACTTAAAAGATGAAGTAGATGTTGAAGAATTTATTAGAGATATAACAGATAATATTGGAATAGTTGTTACTACAAGCGATATAACTAAGCTAGTTAGAATATCAATTTATGCAGATGATTTTCAAAAGTTTTTAAATACACCAATCAAACCAACTCTAACAGAAGATGAGAAAGTTATATTAAGGAATGCTTGCTTATTATCGTATGTGCCACATTTTATTTCGAGAAATTATACAAAGCAATTATATTTGGAATATGAAGATGAGAATGGTAGGCATAAACATGAATACAACGGTTATAATCATTTATTCCAATTTATACAACCACGGAGAAGAATATAGTATAAAGGAGTTGCTAGAAGATGAGCGATGTAGTTGTTTGTAATAATTGTAAAAAGACTTACGCATCTTGGCATTTTTCTAATTCGTTTAATAGTTCAAAATTTTGTGATATTTGTGGAAGTTATTGTTCGACTTATTCTGATTTAGATGATGATAATATAGAAAGACTTGAAGATTTGCATAAAGATTGGCTTAAAAATAACGGAGTGATCGGCATAAAATATCAGGAGGGCAAAGAATGAAAGACGCTACAAACAAATATAAAGATATGATAGTCGCCTTTGAGTGCGATATGAACTTGGCTATGTCTGGAGCAGATTTGACCTATATAAACAAATTAATAAAAGACAAAGATGAAAGATTAATAAAAGACATAGAGCTTATACAAGAGTTAAGTTTTAATTTAAGGCACGAAAAAGCCAAAATATTGGAGGAGTAAAATGGAAAACGAAAAATCAATGATAACAATTACGATGGAAGAATATAAAGAATTACTTGTTACGAAAGGGAAATATGAGGCGCTAAAAGAACTTAAAGAGGAAAACATAAAATACATACCATACCGTTGTATTGACACATTTGACAAAGACGTAGACTGGAACAAAATAACGTCAACTGGTAGCCCAAGAATTACAATGTAGGAGGTAAAAATGGTTAATGAAGATTACTTAAAAGGATATGCAAACGGAATGTTTGATTGCTCAGAGATATGGAAGAAAACAATAAACGATATTTTTGAACAATACAAAGAATCTGGAGAGAATATTAGCATACAAGAAATTGAAGATAAAATTTATGAAAAAATGAAAGGAGACGTGAACATATGAGCCATTATAGCTTAGCGGTTATTACAGATGAACCAGATAATATAGAGAAAATGTTAGCGCCATATGACGAATCAATCGAGGTTGAACCATATATAGACATAACAAAAGAAGAAATTATAAAGCACGCGAAAGAAAGAAAGGAAGGCTACATAAAAGCCGTTGAAAATGGAGAGGAATTAAGAGATTGGCAACAGGAGTATTTGAATGCAAACACAGACGAAGAATTGTATAAGTTAGAAAGATACGAGGATGAGGAATATGATGAAAATGGCAATATGCTTTCTAAATATAATCCCAATTCAAAGTGGGATTGGTATGAAATAGGGGGCAGATGGCATAATGAAATACTTGTAAAGGAAAACGTAGAGGACGCTATTTCTGGAAGTCCTAGTTTTATGGATTTATCAAGCCATTTTAAAGATTCTGATAATGGTTTTATGTGGGTGGACGGCGCTAGAATTAAAGATATACAGTTCGGAAAAATGGAAGAGCTTAAAAACCAAAATAATTATTATGGTATGTATTGGGATTTATTTGTTGATAGCAAAGAACCAGAAACAGATGAAGAAAAAAAATTCATAGAAGAAAATATTAACTTTTATAAAAGGGAATATTATTTAGAAAGATACGGAACAAAAGAATACTTTATTAAACAAAAGAGTATGTTTATTTGTCACGCACTTTTAGACGAAAGCGGTTGGCACGAAGTTGGGGCAATGGGTTGGTTCGGTATAGACGACTCAACAAAAGATAGCGAGACCGTATTCACAGAGAAGTTTAACGAAGTTCTAAAAAATCCAGACAACCAAAATAAATATTTGGTTATTGTAGATTGCCATATTTAATTTGAAAGGGGCGCGTAGTATATGGATTATTGCAAATTTTGTGCTAATAAAGAATTATGTAACACAAATTATTGGTGTATTACAATGGACGCACAAAGAAAAATAAACAACGAATATGTTTGTGATAATTTTGAACTACTTGGAAGGACATATAATAATACAAAATACGAATTACATAGCTGCGAAAACACAATCAAAAGCCTGCAAAAAATAAAAGAATTTCAGCAAAAAATAATAGAAATGATGGCGGAAGACTTATCACAATATACAATATTTCAGTATGCTAAAGATACAGGTCTTATGATAGGAAATTATTTAAACACTACGCCAACAAACATAAAAGAATATTACCTGAATAAAGCAAGGATGTGGCAAAACAACAATGAATATATTTAAGATGTCAGATGAGGAGTTCGAGAAATATTTGCAAGACAAAATAGAAACACAAAACCCACAAGAGCTCCTCAAAAAATTAATAGAATGTGGTCTGTATATAGAAAAGGATGATAATATGGAAAAATTAGTTAAAATAGCGGATTTGCCAGCAGGAATTGTTATATGGCGAGAAGGGGATATTTTAGGAATAACAAAAGCTACATTACCACAAAAATATTATGATAATTATTGCGTAGATATTGAGGGCAACGAATTAGATTACGAAATAGTAGATGTTTGCTCAACCGACAAATGGGATGATTGTAGGGAAGAAAAACTGGGTTGTAATGGTTGCTACTATAATAAAAAATTTCCAACACCAGACAATCCAATACCAATAGAAGAACAGATGGAATACTATTATGATACTGGAGAAGAAATGCTCATAAAAGGTTATAAGGATATAACTAAAGAATATGTATCTAAAGAATATCATGAAATGGTAATTAAAGAACAAAATGATATTATAGAAGATTTAAAAGAAAAGAATAAAAAGCTAGAAGAAGAAAATAAGTATTTGCAAGAGCAACTTCAAGAAAGATAGAGGTGAAGAATGAAAAGATTTCTGATTTACTTGCTTAGGTGGCAAATGAGTAGCCCCATTTTAGCACTATGTTTAAGTTGGCTGCCGTTTTCAACTATTCTTAATACAATTATAGCCAACTTGATTGGCGGAATTATATTCTTTTGGATAGACAAGAGAATTTTCAAGAAGGAGGAACAATCATGAAACTAACCGAAAAAGAATTAAATGAGTTTCCTATTGGAACTAAAATATATACTGAACATGGTGAAAAATACATGAAACTTGATAATAGCACTTCCGAATGGAGAGAAATGAAAGGGCACTACTGGATGAGTAGTCGAGGTCTTTTAAATTCATCAATAAAACAAGTAGAAATTCCAAATTATATAGAATACATACAACCTAAACCTATACTTGATGATAAAGAAAAAGGATATTTGAGTGGTGTGATTAGACCTTTTAGAAGGTATATTTATGGAATCTTAAAACGTGAATGTGAGAGTATGTCTATTGGTCGCGCAATTTTAGACGAAAGCGGCTGGCACGAAGTTGAGTCAAATGGTTGCGAATATATTACACTTTTTAATAGCAGAGGATATAATATAGACTTACCATTTTTTGAAAAAGGAACAATGTATAAGGGCATGGAACTAGATAGAGAATATAGTTTAGAAGAATTGGAATTATAGCTGTAAAAAAGGAGAAGAAGTAAATTTTAGAGAGGTGTAAATTTATGAGTTGTAAAAGAGTAGACGGATTTCCATTATGGGAATGCGAAGAATGTGGCGCACTATATATTAATAAACTAGAAGCAGAGTTATGTCACAAAAAATATTATTGTGAAGTATGTGGGAAAGAAACAGAAAAATATGCGTTGTTATGTGAACAACATATGAAAGAAAAAGAATTGAGTATGGCAGAACAATTAACATATGACGAATATAAAAATAAATACCCCAATTATATGATAAGCTATGACGGAGAATGTTATTATGACCTTGATGAACTAATAGAAATCCTAACAGACAGGGGCGAAGAAATACCAGAATATTGTTATGGAACAGAACCAGAAGATATAAAGGTTGACATTGACTATGCCATAGAATGCGCAGAAGATGACGTGGAAGAACCATTCTGGAATGGAGATGAATTGGCAGAATTAAGGTCGTTCGTGAATGAATGGAATAAAAAATATGGTTATCAAGTTTTCTATCAAGACAAAAAAAAGATAATTTTTTTGCCAAAAACAGTTAAGGAGGTAAGATATGAGTAGAGATATAAATAGAATTGATCCGTTTTTAAAGAAGTTAGGGGAATATTGGAAACAAGTACCAGATTGGAGATTCGGTCAACTTATGGTAAATTTTTTAGGTCAACTTGACAGAGATCCGTTTTTTCCAGAGGAAGATGAAATGTTAGAAGAAATGGAGAAATATTTTACAAAGAAAAAATAACGGAGGTATATGTATGAGTAATTATTACATTCCATATCACGTTCACACAGAGTTAAGCCTTCTTGATAGTTGCACAAATTATAAAGACTATGTAAACTTTTGCGTTGAAAATGGCATTCCTGCAATATGTTTTAGTGAACACGGTAATATATATCAGCATATAGCAAAAAGAATGTATTGTGAAGAAAAGGGGATAAAATACATACACGGGATAGAATGTTATTTAACATCACAACTAGAGCCGAAAGTAAGAGATAATTACCACACAATATTAATTGCAAAGAACGATGACGGATTCAAAGAATTAAACTCGCTAATAGAGCTATCTACCAGACCAGACCACGTTTACTATAAACCGAGAATTACATTTGACGAGTTTTTTTCTTTATCAAACAATATTATCAAAATTTCGGCGTGTTTACAATCTCCACTAGCACATAAAACAGAAATTAATGCAGAAACATATGATAAGTTTTGTAAAGCATACGATTTTTTTGAGATTCAATATCACAATGTGGAAGACCAAAAAAAATATAATGCACAACTTTATGAATTGTCGAGACAATACAATAAACCATTAATCGCAGCCACAGATACGCATAGCATTAATAAATACAAGGCAGAATGTAGGAAAATCTTAATGAAAGCAAAAAGAATTGAATATACCAACGAGGACGAGTTTGATTTGACAATGAAAACATACGAAGAACTGGTGGACGCGTTCAAGGCTCAGGGTGCAATTCCAGAATCAATATTTATGGAAGCATTAGAAAATACCGTTGTTATGGCAAATCAATGTAATTACTCTCCTCTTGATGTTTCTATTAAATATCCGGTTATTAGTGACAACGACAAAGAAGATTTATTGCAATGCGTTAGATTGAAATATAAAGAAAAAATAGAAAAGGGAATTATCACAAACGATCCAAGATACGCAGAAAATATAAAAGAAGAGTTGAGAGTTTTTGAAAAGGTAAATATGTCCGGCTTTATGCTTTTTATGAGCCAGCTATGTACTTGGGCTAAAGAAAACAACATTCCATTTGGAACCTGTAGGGGCTCTGTTGGCGGCTCTACTGTCGCGTATATTACAGATATTATAGATGTCAACCCAATTAAATGGAACACTATTTTCAGTAGGTTTTGTAATGAATACAGAGAAGAAGTAGGAGACATAGACACGGATTGGGCTCCAGATGACAGACAAAAAGTGTATGATTATATAATTAACAGGTTTGGGGAAGAAAAGACAGCATATATAGTCGCGTTTGGCACTATTACAGAAAAAGCTACCATTGACGAAATAGGAAGGGCATTAAATATTCCATTAGACGAAGTTAAAGAAATTAAAAAAATGTTTGAGGTTAATCCAGAAGAGACCAAACAAAAATGGAAGGAATTATTCTATTATTTTGACGGAATGTTAAACACAACAGTATCACAAGGTATTCACCCGGCAGGAATAGTGGCGAGCCCAATAACATTGCCAGACAATTACGGAGTATTCCATACGAAAGAGGGATTAACAGTATTAGATATTGATATGGAAGAAGTGCACGAATGCGGTTTGGTTAAGTATGATATTTTAGGTCTAAAAAACATTGGTATTATTAGAGACTGTTGTAAACTAGCAAACATTGAATATCCTCAAAGCCATAAAATTAATTGGGAAGACCAAAATGTATGGGCTGATATGATTACATCTCCTGTTGGCATATTTCAAATGGAAGGAAGTTATGCGTTTGAAAACCTAAAAAAATTTGAACCACATAAAATTAACGATATGTCGTTGGTCAACGCAGCTTTGCGACCATCTGGAGCGAGCTATAGAGACGATTTATTAGCGCATCATACGCATACAAACCCATCGCCAATCATAGACGAATTATTAAAAAATAACTACGGATTTTTAGTATATCAAGAAGATGTAATTGCGTTTCTACAACAGATTTGTGGGTTAACAGGCGGCGAAGCAGATAATGTAAGAAGAGCGATAGGACGAAAACAAGCAGACCGATTAGAAAAAGCTATGCCAAAAATCTTAGAAGGATATTGCGAAAAATCAAGCCAACCAAGGGAAATAGCAGAAAAGGAAGCAAAAGAGTTCTTGCAAATCATTGAAGACGCTTCTTCTTATATGTTTGGGTATAATCACTCAACACGGATATTCAATGATTGGTTATCTTTGTGCATATTACAGATATTATTATCCGTTAGAATTTATTTGTGCGTATCTTAATAATGCAAAAACACAAGAAGATATTATTATGGGAACTGAACTAGCAAAGCAGAAAGGAATAGACATAAGAAATCCAAAGTTCAGACACTCCATTGACACATATTTTATTGATAAAGAAAACAACGCGATATATAAGGGAATAGCGTCTGTGAAGTTCTTGAATGAAAATTGTTCAAAAGAACTTTACATACGAAAAGATAATAGATATAATAGTTTTATGGATTTGTTAATTGACCTAGAAGAAAATTCCTCTGTCAACTCAAAACAAATGAAAATTCTGATAGAATTAGACTTTTTTGAGGAGTTTGGCAAAGCTGGAACTTTAATGGATATGTACGAAGAATTTTCAGAAGGACAATTCAAATACAAGAAAACGTATTGCCAAAAAACAAAAGACAAAAGAATGGCGGAATTATTATCTTTAGAATTTGAAGATAAAGAAATACCCATTAAACAACAACTCCAGGCACAAGCAGAATTTTTTGGTAGTCCAACAACAATCAAAGAAAATTTAAAAGGCTACGCATATATACTAGATATTGAAACGAAACACACGCCTAAATTCACAACATATGGAATTGCAACAGGAAAAATCGCAACAATTAAAGTATCGTCGAAGCTCTATAAAAAACAAGGCGGAGAAATAGGAGACATAATAGGGAAATGCAAACTGATACAAAGAAATAAAATGAAGAAGGTAGGAGATGATTGGGTTGAGACAGAAGGACTCGAATGGTGGCTCACAGAATACCAAGTCGAAAAAATCGGATTCTAAATTAGTTATTGTTGGGAACACACCAAATCAAACACAATATATAAAAGACACAATAGAATACTTAGAAAACATAGTGATTAATAAAGATACAATAGGCGAATTAGACACATACAAACTAATCACAGAGATAAACAAACTAATTCAATATGTAGAGGTGTTGTCTGTTTTTAAAAAGCCAGCAATGCGACTTTTTAACAGATATAAGAAGGCGTTGCGTCTTATGAAAAACAACAGTATATCATCAGAGAAAAGAAAGGAACTGAAAAAAGAAATAGAAATACTAGATTTAATATTAAAAGATTGCGTTAATGAAGATGTTGATGTGACCAGAAAGGAGTATTGGCAAGATTATGAATAATATTTTTGTTGTTCAAATTAAAGGAAAAACTTTTTTGTTTACAGAAGAAAAATTTATAAAGTTTTGTAAAAAAACAACTTCAAGAAATTGGAGTTTCCTTTTTGGCGAAGTAGATACAAACAAGCCACTTATGACATCAAAACAAATTACAGAGGAAATGTTTTTAGAGCATTTTAATAAAGAGGCGTACAAAAATTTACTAAAATATAAATATGCAAAAATTGGAAATACAAAAATTATTGATATACCGTTCTTTACAAGAGACATATATTTTAAATATGGAGAAAGGATGAGTTGGGATGAACAATATTAAAGCGTTTGTCAGGTGTGTATATGAAAGTGCGCAAAAGAAAATAATTGAAATGTTGCGGATATAAAGACGACTTTTATCCGACAGAAAATTCTCCACCAGCCTGGTTTATACCACCAATAATACCGGTTAAACTTACCAACAAAACAATTAGAGATAAAAAACTACAATTTAATCTAACGGAAAGTGTATGTGGGCTAACGGTCAGCCTTTGTATTGTAAAAAGAGGTTTTATTGTTAAGTTTTTCGCGTACAATAAAGATAATGAAAAATGCGAATATGTTTTCTCTAATTTCCCAAAAATCAGGCAATCATTAGCCGACATACGCAAGAATTATAACGCAAATGAAGTTATTTTGCAAGCAAAAGTTTTAGAAAATAAAAATTATTATAATATAATGCCTAAAATATTAGCGTTTGCCTTATATATTGACGGCGTAGAACAACCACTACAAGAAATGGCTTGCATTTTAAGAGAATATAACATTGAGATTGTACCAGTATTAGGTATAAACAAGGTTATAGACGAACAAACGAAAGAGAATTATAGCGCGCAATCTATGCTTTCAAATGTACCAAGCAAAGGAATTATATGCACTAACAGACAAAAGTCGCTATCTTTCTTACTTTAAAATAAGAGAGGAGAAATTATAATGTTCAAAGAGGATGGTGTAATTAAAACAGAGCAAATTCAATTCGGAAGCGAACTAAAAACAAAAAAGACATATTTGCTTAAAAACGAAAACGGACTTACTGTATATACTATTGGAGACAGAAATATATATCTGGCGGGGGATATAACAACAGAAAGTATAAGTGAAGTTAATACAAAACTAATTGCGGCGCTTACAAATATTACCCACGACGCTAGTATTTTAAGGAACTACGATATTGGTCATATTAATCTACATATACAAAGCGGGGGAGGTTCGATTCACGATATGTGGGGTTTAATTGACTATATGCTAACAAGTCCAATACCTATCTATACTTATGCGATTGGACTAACAGCAAGCGCTGCTCTTAAAATATTTTTGGCAGGCAGCGTCAGATATGTGTTCCAACATACAACACTTATGTACCACGATTTATCTGCTGGAAACAATGGTAAATTACAAGATTTAGAAGAGTGGAAATCATATCTACAAAAAGAGCAACAAAAAATAGAGGATTATGTGAAGCAAAGGACATTGATGAAAACAAAACAATTAAAAGAAATTAGAGAAAAGAAAATAGACTTTTATATGGACGCAGATGAAGCAATTAACCTTCGGATTCGCAACAAATAAATTTGAATGCCCTGATTGGGGAGACATTATTGTTTAGGAGGCAAATATGTGGAACAAAAAGAAAAAATTAATTAATAATTTATGTAACGCTATTATATTTATGAGCACAAACGAACAATTAACAGTTGATGAAATAATCAAAGAATTTTCCAATAAAGAAATCACAGAAAAGTTTATGGAACATTGGAGAAAAAGTCAACACAATATTAAACATACATACAGAAAAATGATCGACTTAATGGCGCGAGATTTGTTACTAATGAATGGGTTTATAGAAGGGAAAGAAATGGATCCAAACATACTAAAAATACCATTTTTGCGTAAAAACAAAGACTTTATTGCAAAACACTATTTTACAGAGGCGCAGAAAGAAGACATTTTTGCTAAAAAAAAAGAGAGCATATAGCTCTCTTTTATTCCGCCCATTTTGCATAAAGAGTTGTGTCCTCGGTGATAACATCTGTTGTAAAATCAAATTCCGTTGTAAGGGCATCTTCTTTGTACCACCCGTCAAATGTGTAGTCGTCTTTTGTTGGGGTTTCTGGCTCAGTAGCCAAAGTTCCATCCTCAACAGATTGGCTTGCAACCTCAGAACCGCCATTTGAATTAAATGTAACAGTAAATAATTCAGCCCATTTAGCATATACAGTTGTGTTTGTCTCAATCTCGCTATCAAAATCAAATAATGTTGTAAGCTCTTCATCAGCATACCAATTTTTAAATACATAGCCACTCTTAGTTGGATCGGTCTCTGGTCTGGTTGCTTTTCTGCCCTCTATAACTAATTGACTATCAATTGAGCTTCCTCCATCAGTATCAAAAGTTACTGTATAATAATCGACCACATCTACATATGGCAATACCATACAAACATTGCCAGTAGTAAATTCTCCACCAAATATTCCGCCTAATCTAAAATTTAACTTAGCTTGGACTTTAGCAACTGTTAAATTTGTAGTTGGGACATCGTCTCCTTTTGTAAGCGTATTTGAATTATTTTGTCCGTACAAATATTGGTTGACTGTTGGCGCACTATCTAAACAGTCGTCTGAAATATAAAATTTAATTCTAGGTTCAAGTAACAAAACTGGCGCACTATGTCCTGCAAAATATTCATATTGTGTATAATCTGGATTGCCGTTAGGATAACGACCATCGATTAGTTCATCAAAATTAGCACCTGAAATTACTATTCCTAAATCTTCTGTTGGCAACAATGCTTTCGTAGGCTTCGTCGCTATATATTGACTAAAGTTATTTGGAATATCGCTGTCTATTGTGTTGACAACAACGACATCTCCTGGTTTTAGTCCACCACTCGGCGTAGTTACATTAACAATAAACCTCTCTTCAACCGTAGTCATAGGATAACAAACTCGATGCGACATTTTGCACCTCCTTAAAAGTCAATCTTAACATTATTGAATTGGGTTATTTTCTTCTAACAAGCCTTCTTCTGGTTGCTCTTCGTCTTCGGATTCTCCAACATTGCCATAAAGGTCAACCGGAAGCAATCCCTCTAAATATTCAGCCAATTCTTCATAATCTCTGTCTAGTAATTTACCCTCATCATTAAGTCTTTCAATTTCACTCAAAGCATAAGCAACCGACATTTCTCCGCTTTGAACCATATAATAAATAGCCTTTTTCTTTCTCTCGCTCTTTTTCTCAATTATAGTTTGTTTAACCATTATTATCATCTCCTTATTCTAATAGAGCAACTTGGCTCTCTAAAGTTGTAACTCTATTTTGCAACGCAGCGGTATCACTTCCCCAATAAATAAAGTCTAAAATTGTTGCTATTCCATTATTATTTGTTATATTTATGTTTGTTATATATTTATAAGTTTTAAGTTGTTTAAGAAGTTCTAAATCTTCTAATAATGTTGTATCTGTTATTTTTGTATCTGTTTGAGTTGCCAAAAGATAACATACAGTTACATTGTTGGAAGATAACCATGTTTTAAATGTCTCCAATGTTTCTGCCGTAGGCGATTCATCTTTTTGGACAACAAACGTAGTACCATTCGTTACATACCACATTGAACCATAAACAAAAGTTGTTGCGGAGCCGTTGCCCCAAATAAAACGACTCGATATTGCCAACGGAGCATCAACTGGAAACGGTAGTGAAAACGGTTTTGCATTTAATCCGTCAAATCTATACGTTTCTCTATCTACATACCAATCTTCGGAACCGTTTAATACTCTTTTCCCAATTTCCTTGTGAATATACCACCTGTCGTCCGTTTCGTTCTTATACAAGTAATCTACATGATTCCCAATTTTACACAATTCCATTCCTTCTGGTAAAGTTAATGTTACAGTTTTACCTTTATGTGGCTCATATGAAGTTGCAGTTGAGCCTTCTTCAAGTTGAATATCATACCAAGTAGCAGAATTTGTTACAGAGCTCACAGTACAATGTGGTCGTATTATTATGCTTGTTTCATCACCTGAATTAAAAGTAAACGATTGGTTGCTAATATATGAATTATTAAATATAGTTTCTGTGGCAGCTCCATTTACTACTGATACCCATAATGTTGTAACACTAGTATTAGAATTTATGTACTTTGCCCTAAATGTGTAATTTGTGTTTTTCTTTAATCCATTAATTGTGACATTACCATATCTATATGCGCCAGCAATACTATTGCTCACAACTAATTTATTATCATTAATAGCCGTGATTGATACTCCCTGGGCTGTTGATGGTGAAATATTTTCTGTATTAAACAAATTCTTATTACTACCATAAATTGTCTGTGTTCCTGTTACATCTACTATATTCTGTGGATATGATGGCGAAGGGCTAGGCTGTCCTCCTGTGTATGGCTCGTATACAAAATCCGTTATATCTATGTTGCTTTCCCTAACGTCAAAATAAACTTTACAATTTGTTAATTGAACATCTGTTGCAACAAATATATATCCTCCTGTTGATACATGAATATTCATAACAGTTTTAGTCCACGAAGTTGAAGGAGTAATATTTAATGAACCACTACCAGAAGAACCTGTATCGTTTATATGCACATTGTTAAATACGGCATCGCTTTTAATATACATATAGACGTATGCATCAGCAAATGTATTTTCTGGTATTAAGAAGTTAATATAAACATTACCAGTAGCTTTACCGTTTAGCACAATATGGTCATCAACTATTGTAGCAGTTATTCCGTTTGTTTCTCTTGGTTGAAACCAATTAATACTAAATTTATTTGCTCCAGTAGTAGTTTCTTGTGTTGTATTTCCGCTAATAGAGTGACTTTCCGTACCACCATTTAAACTATCAGTTAGTTGACCATTGCCAACAATATGAGCCTCCATCTTATCAAAGTTGCTTTCCATTAAAATTAGCTCTTCTTGCATTGGGTCGATTATATTATCTATCTGTGTAGATGTATAAATACCTAAGGCGGCTGCTAAATCATTAGCGCCGATATTTTGATTTAGTCCAAGCTCAGCAATCTTACGCGAGGTTGGAACAATGTCATTAATAGACACATTAATAGTTGATCCTCCCCTTGTTGACAAAATTACGGTTGCGTTTTGATATGTAGCGCCAACTATCGTACTACTTAAAGGCAAAGAAACTGTTTGCGTGCTAATAACATTACCTTCGGAATTAAGCAATTTAACCGTAATAACATAAGTCGAGCTATTAAAAGTAAACTCAATTGATGAGCCAGATAAATCTTTTGTTATATAGTTCGTTAAATCATCAACTTGCGAAGTGATAAATCCGCTATCATTTGTAATCTCACTAGTTTTTGTTACTAAATTGTTTTCTATTTCAAAATCAAAGTAGTCGCCATTAGTAAAGTTTATTCTATAAGTCGATGTATTTCCAGAAGTTGAAACAAGAACTATATTCTCAATAGTATTGCAAACTTCTGATATAGGAAACCAAGTTCCATAAACAGTCGGCAAAACACTTTGATTATCTTTGGCAGCTACATAATAGCTGCCTAAATAATTTATAACTGACAATCTTTTATAAAATGTGCCAAATTGAAATTCACCGCAAGGAGAAAGGCTAACTTTTCCAATTATAATTTCACTCATATTTTCCTCCTTTTAATGAAACTATTCTAGTAATGCTACCCTATTTTCAAGAGCAGTTACTCTATCGTTTAAAGACATATATTCGTCTACCCAATAAGTTACTTCTAAGATTGCAGGATTTCCAGATGCTGGCGTTACTGTTATTATTGTTATATTCTTATATGTTTGGAATTTTCTTAAATTATTAAGCTGTCCAATTAACGTTGTGTCTGTTATTTCTTCTTCAACAGGATTTAGTAATTGATAGTAGTATGTTTTTCCATTAATTTTTGGCGCAATATCTTCAATTGTATCGGTGCTATCCAACATAATTCCCCATGATGTAGCTGCGGTATTTCTATATGAAAATCTCTCCGTATTATTGGTAGAATAATGTGCGCACTCGCATAGAATTCTTATAGCACTAAATTTATTATACATAGCACTATCTAGTGGTTTGCCAATTGATGCCCAATATTGCCCTTGATAAACTGTTATAGCAGATGGAGCAGAAATAGTTGCCTTACCAATTGCCTTATGTTTGTACCACTTATTATTTGTATTGTCATACCAAATATAATCTGCATCATCTTGTATTTTGCATAGTTCTATTGATCCTAATGATAATGTTTGTGTCATTGATTTGTAAGGAGTATAAGTCATATCGCTATTATTAATTGTCACAACTACGTTTTTATAACTTGAAGTTGTAGCGCCTGTTGTTAATGTGTTATTGGAATAAATTAGCAATCTTATTTTTGTTACACCAGATACAATTGTTTTTTCTATCGAGCTAATAGATGTACCGTTTATATAAGTTTTGTCACTATAATCTCCCCAAGTATTGTTGCTGTATGTTTGAATGGCAATCTTACCGTTGATATCAAGTATAACAGCGTTCATCCTAAATACGTCATTTTCCTTTACGTCAAAAATCCAAATAGCGTTAGGATTTACGTTTGTAATGTTAGAGGATATAGTAATTATTCCATCTTTCAATCGCTCTGTAGCATTATTCAAAACGTCTGGGTTATCACCATCTAAAAGATTGTTTGAAAAATCTTTAATCGTAACATCTCCAGTTACCACCTTAATATCTTGAGGGTAATATGGTGACGGGGAAGGCAAACCACCAACATAAGGCTCGTATGAAGTTGCTTCCGAACCTTCTTCAAGTTGAATATTATTGATTTCAAAAGAACCTGCTGTAGTGTTAGTGAAGGCTACTCTTATATAACCATCTTGAGAAGCGGTTACTGTTTGCGTAGTAGGCGTAAGGTTTTGGTTAAGCGTAGAAACTCTTTCCTGACTAGAATTATATTGCTCGATAAATAATCTGTTAGTAATTGCAGAACTACTAAATGATAGTGTATACGACGTCCCTGATGTTACAGGGATTAAATTACTCATTACTCCTTTGTATGTTTCGGACGAAGTAAAACTTACATTATTATTATCACTGTCATTAATTATTACACCAAAGTTTACTAACTCTGGATAGCCCATCCCGCTTGTGGCTAACGACCAAGGAGAACCTTGCAATAAGTTTTTCCCAGTATAACTAGCCTGACTCGCATTACCACCTACTTTTACATTCCCAATATATCCATTTAAACTGTCCGTTATGCGTATATTATCTCCTGTTGCTGTGTCTGTATCATAATTGCTTTCTAAAAATTCAATATCCTGTCTGATAGGCTCAAGAAGTGTGTCAACTTCATCTTGAGTATAAACACCAATAGCTTCAATAAGTGCAGCAGCCGTTATGTCTTCATCTAAACCCAAACCTGCAATTGTTCTTGTATCAGGAACTAAATCACTTAATGCCAATTGTATTGTCTGATTATTACGCTTTGTTAATGTTAATGTTCCACCAGAGTAAGAACCATTAACTATATCCCCCTCTAATGGTAAATCAATTGTCTTTGTTACCAAAGCCGTTCCAGCATAGTTCTTCAAAGCTAATGTAATAACATAAGTAGAGTTATTCATCGACATTTCTAATGTAGTGCCAACATTGCCTTTTAACTCATAATTTTCTAAATTATTCACTTCTTTTGTTATAAAAGGATTTTCGCCATCTTCACCATCATTCTCAAGATCAGAAGTCTGATCCGGACCATTATGTATATCAAAATCAAAATAAGTATTATCATCATATGTTATTCTATATGTAGAGGTATTGCCACTAGTTGACTGCAAAACTATACTTGCTATGCCGTTACCTTTTGAAGCCAATAAATACCAGTTAGAAGTATCTGAAACTGGCACATTTTGATTGTCTTGAATCGCTATATAAGAGCTTCCTTGATAAGAAACAACTGAAAGCCTTGAATATGCAGTTCCAAGCAAAAACTCCCCTTGTGGCGTAATGGCAACTTTACCGATTACTGTGCTTTGTGACATTTATCTTCCTCCTTTCTAACTTAGTTCAACAACTAAATTTCCGTCTGAATCTAAGGCAAAACCTAAGTTGCCTAAACTTTGTACTGTAGTCATAATTAAATCTCCGTTTGCGTAGTTAACATCAAAAGCAGCAAACATTCTCGCACTTGATATGTCATATATTTCATTATAGATTTCAACAACATCATCTTTAATCTCTTGTGAATCTTCGCTATATTCTTTTGAAGAGTTAGCATAGTTAGATGAAGCATTAGCCCAATTAGACGCATTGTTTGCATAATTAGAAGCCACATTAGCCCATCCATAAGCATTATTTGCATAGTTTGAAGCGCTGTTTGCTGAATTTCTGGCATTATTAGCCGCATTAGTTGCATTAAGCGCTTCGCTATGAGCATTGTTCGCAAAGTTTGATGAATTTTGTGCATAATCAGCGGAACGATTAGCCGAATTAGACGCATTTTCCATATAAATCTTTGCTTGGTTCGCCCAATTAGCCGAATTACCAGCATAATTTGCAGCATTGTTCGCCCATCCAGAAGAATTATTCGCATATTGAGAAGCAAGGTTGCTCGCTTCTTGTGCACTATTTGCATAATTAGAAGCATTATTAGAAAATCCATAAGAAGCATTAGCATATAAACTTGCATTATTAGCAAAATTACTAGCGTCATTAGCAAAGTTACTAGAGTTATTTGCAAATGATTCCGCGCCAAGCATTGAACTATGTGCATTGTTTGCATAGCCTTGAGCATTTGCCTCTAGTCCTCTCATTTCTTCTGCTAACTCATTCAATTCTTGCTGTATCTCTTCAACATCTGCCTTAATTTCTGCTGCCCTATCAGCTTCATTCTTAGCTTCTGTTGCTAATCTACCTACTTCATCTATATATAACTGCCATTGTTCAGCAGTTGGCAAATCACTTGGCGTTACACCAGGGAGATAAGAACCCAATCTTACTTTACGCCTTACTAAATTTGTAGGTAAAATCTTTGTAATCTTGTTTGTTTCTGAATCAATATACTGACCATAAACTCCAACCGCTATATCATAATAAAAATCCACATCTCTTAAATCTGTGTGACTCGTTATATATGCTTCTCTTGGAATAACGCAATAGTTTCCTATTAAAGGAACATCTATAACATCGCCAGATTCAGTAACAAATACAGCAATTTTTGTTAGTCCTTCCCATTCAGAACCACTAAAATTAAAAACGACCTTATCAATATTTAAAGAACCACTCCTATATTCAGCAGTTTTTTCTTCTTTTAATAAAGTTAGATTTTTGTTAATAACGCCCATTGTTACTACATACATTTTCTTATCACCCCTTTATTTTTCGTCATTCTTTTAGAATGTCTATAAACTCCTCTATAGTTAAGTCTAAAATGGTGATATTATTAAAATCATTGAAATACGTTATGAAATTTTGTTTATATTCTGCTTTAAATATATCTTTATTCATAGCATCTTGTATCTCTTCGTGAAATTCATTATAAAATTTCTTTATCCACGCTATATAATTCTTCACATTAATTTCTTCCCTTGTTTGATTTTTCACGCTAAAATAATTAAAATAATAAAAACAAAACTGACCAGATATTGATTTTAAGTATTGTGTTCTATCCCAGCCGCGACTATATCCATTTTTGAAAGCCCAAATTTTATTGTCAACCTGACCTTCGGTACAAGTAAAAGTGTATAGTCCATTATTAATTCGAGTAATTGACTTTGGGTTGTAATGCCAAATATAAGTTGTTTCATCTACATACTGTGGCTCAGTAAAACATCTTGTTAAAGTGTTAAAACCGTTATCTTCATTACTTCTCGTATCATTAAAATAAATATCGTAGTTCTCTAAAAATTGTCTCTTAAATATTTTTGCAAACACCCATATATGGTCGTTATCGTGCATAATAAACCTAAAGTTGTCAATATCCTCAATAAAATTACTATACACAATATCACATTGTCTTGATTCAATTTCATATAATAGTCGGCTTACGGAAAAAGCGTTAAAAAATGTGTCGTCGCTATCAATAAACATAATGTATGGGGAACTTCCAGCTTGCATACCAACACGCCTAGCAGTTCCCGGTCCGCTATTCTTATTAAGTCTTACAATTTCAATATCAAGAATATCTTGAAATGGTTTAATCATATCATCATATGGCTCATCAGAACAATCGTCAACCATAATAATATGAATTTCATCTCTACAATTTTGGCTCATTATAGAACCAAATAACCTATAAAGTGTTTTATGTGTGTTATAACACGGAACAATCAAATCAATTTTTTTCATATAAATCTCCTTTTATAAAACATTAGAAATCTTCAATACTATCTCCTGCCTCAATGATAACAATAGAAGTTGTTGGTTCCATACCTTTTAGAGGGAAACTGCTACTCATAATGCCAGAGGTTATAGCATAACCATTACTTCCTTGACTGCCATTCCTGCTTAATCCGCCAATCCCAGGGTAATATCCGTTACCACCAGTTCCACCATCTATAGAACCATTAGAATAGCCACCATTACCACCAATTAGTTTGCCATCTCCTCCTGCGCCCGAACTATAACTGTTGTTTGTTCCTCCTGCTGTGCCACCAGTTCCGCCAATCCCATATGGGCTATATCCTCCTTTGCCACCGCTACCATTAAAAGCGCTTCCCCAATAGTTTCCTCCTGCTCCACCTAAGAAGCCACCTGTTCCACCAACATATCCACTATAATTACTATCTTTTGCCTTTGCGCCAGAACCACCAACAAAATATCCTTTACTGCCAGATAAATTCGCATATGTTATAGCGTTTTTGCTACTGCCATCATCGGCAATATCTCCTAAAGATCCTCCTCTTGCCGATCCTCCAACAGTATAGCCTCCATCAGAAAAATATCCCATACCAACAGTTTTAACAGCCGTAGAAGTGTTAAACGACAATCTATTTAAGCCACAACCACCGCCGCAGCCACCGTCTCCTCCTTCTCCACCATAAGTAACACTAGAAGTATTATGAGAATTTCCACCATCATAACCTTTCCCGCTAATCAAACTTGTTGTGCAACAGTAATTTGACAATGCCGTTCCATTTATATAAGCAGCCCCACCAGCGCCACCACCATTATTGTAAGAGGAGTTGCCTCCTCCTCCGCCGCCACCACCAAGTGCGTAGCAGTTAGTTCCATAAGCGTAAGCCGCTCCACCAGCCCATCCTAAATAATATAAGCTATTTGAGCTATTACTTGTGTTGTTTCCACCACCAGAACCACCACCGCCAGCGGCAATACCATTATTACTTCTAACTCTTGCATTTCCGCCTGGCTGACCAACAGCAGCACCACCAATAGCTATAGCTCTAATACTATCTGCGCTATTACTATTAACATTAGCGTCTCTATCGTTTAGTTGAATATGAAAAACAGAATTTGCCTGCATATTACTTGTTATTGTAACACTCGTATTTCCTGTAATTGTAATTGTCAAAAGTTCACCCTTTGTAAATTTTTTTACAACCTTACCATATTGACCATTTTGACCACAATAAGCCCTAATTGTAAAAATACCATCCCAAGGAACTTCATAAGTTCTTGACGAATAAATATATTCTCTATGAAAACCACCGATTAATTTCAAAAATAATTGATCAAGCGGAATACTCATATTATCATTAATCTTTTTAACCTCAGCCCAACTCATTAAGAAACCACCTCCGTTATCGTTCCATCACTATTAAATGTAGTGGTTTTTGAGGTTGTCACACCATCTTGAACAAGAGTCTCTGTAATACTTCCATTGTCATTAAAAGTAGTAGTCATTACAGCACCGTTATCATATGTAGAAACAATATTATTTGTGTTAAAAACCGTGGAACCACCAACAAAATCGTCTTGAGCAGATGTTTTATTCTCTATATTAACCAAATAACACTTTGGCGATGCTGGAGTAGTAGAAACACCACTATCATATACAACAACACAAATGTCATTTGTTTTTACAACGCCACTAACACTTCCAAAAATATCAACGCTAGTCGAGCCATTAACAGAAATTTTACAACCAGACTGAGCGTTTGAATTTGCCGTAAATCTAATATAAATAGGCACAACCATGTCTTCTGTAGGAAGAGGAATTGTAACATTATATACAGAACCATTACCACTAACGGCAGTAGCAGTAAATATTTGATATGGCGTTAGTGGATATAACGTATCATAGCCACTAGCCGTTTTTACTTTATTTAAAATATTCTTTTTTGCCATTTTCATTCCTCACTTAACTCAAAGTTTCCCAATCAATATCACCAACTTCTAAATTAGAAATATTGACATCGAAGTTTATTTTTGCTAAATTGTAATCAGCCAATAGAACCCAATAATTAGTATTGTCTGGTGGACTTTGATTACTAGAACTCTGAACAGCGACATATAATCTGTTATTTATATATACCACATCTTTTTCAGAATATGATGTAGAAGCATTCCAAGCCCCAATTAACTGAACACCAATAGTAGGGTACCCTTTTGCTCCTCTCAAACCCAAATAAAGCCAATAATCTTGTAAAACAATATTGGTTCCGGAATAGGTTGTATAAGACTCGGTATATGAAACCGCTTCATTATCTACATACAAATTTTTGTTAGATTTATTAAACGAAATATAAGAACCAGAAGGTAGATTATCCACAGAAAATGTATAATACGCTCCACCATATTGAAAATATAAATCTTCGTCATTATAAGATGTCGTTGTAATGTATGCTATATTACCGAGGAGAGAATGGCTCGCCCTGATTGTCTTCTAAACAAAAATATAATTGATTGTTATAATTTACAATATTCTTTTTCTTATAAGCAACAGATGTGCTATAATCACCACAATTTTTAAGCTCTCCTATTTCTTCGCCTAATTCGCTTAATAAAGATGATAGTCTTAATGGAACATTGCTATAATAATAATTTTCTATTGTAGCTATATCATCCGTAATATCATTAATGTCACTAGCCCCAAAAGCCTTATTATTTAATTGAGAATTACTTAATATTGCTTGTGCGCTAGAAACATCAGTCTTAAAAAGAGTTCTATATTGGCTATATAATGAAAAGTCGGCTAAATGCAGATTTTGAAACCTACCCATTATTAACACCACCTCTCATTAAACAACCTGAAACCAAATATCGCCATTTTCTTGATCGGATGGCGTATTAGACTGAATAGGGTATCTAGTCGGAGATATTTCCATAACAACTTTCCATTTATTATTAGAAGAAGAAGGAGCGCTATTCTGATTTGCAGACACACAACCCCACAACTTACCGTTGTAAGACACACAATCTTGTGGCGTATATTGCGTTGCATTATTCCATTCATATAAAAAAGACATAGCGTCACCTGTTAAACCCTGAGCGCCAACAACAGTAAACTGTTGCCAAACAGTTGAATCTGTCGGTGGGACACTTTTAGACTGTGACGATATATTAATATATAAATATGTATGTGCTTCAATAGTATAACTCACTATATTATTTTTATAATAAGTTGTAGAACTACTATATACTCCCCTATATGCAAATTTATCAACCTCAGATTGCCAATTAGATTGCAACTGAGCTATATATGGTACAATATCAGTTGACAAAAATCTTTGTAGCGCTTCTATTGAATCAAATATCTTATTAATTTTATCAGCCGTAAGTATCTTTTTAACACCGTCTACCATATTACTTAAAGCCGTGTTCGCCTTAACAACATTTCCCTCTTCCATAGCAGACTGATATTCAGATAACGTCGCATAATCAGAAGCCACTATGTTCAACATTTGCACAAACGTATCAACGCTTTCTGGGAAATTTGTTAAATTAAGGTCTGGATAAGACACACTCATTTTATCACCCCTTTATTACTCCATATCAGGATAGAACTGTATAGCGTTTACTTTCATTGTCCCACTTGGACTTAAATCTACCTGAATATTCTTAATAACATACGCCGTAGAAACATTATTAAATGTATAATATATTTTTTGATTAACGTCTAGCCAATATAAAGGAACCATAGTTAAATCAATCGTGTCTTCCATTCGGCAATGTAAATACAATTCATATTTCGCTCTTTCTAGGGCAAGTTTATCTGTATAAATATTGTTATATTCCCCGTCTTTCAAAACAAGTAATATTCTACCTAAATCTTTTTCAACATAAAAAGGACTTTCTGGGTTCGTTTCAGCAATTTCTGCGTGAATTTGTTGATGACCTAAAAATAACAACCCCGTGTTTTCTGGTATCTTAATTCTATATGTATGATTAGACAACTGTATAAGTTCCATTTTTTCAGAACCAGTAGAATCGTAAATCTGACAAGCAAGGTTATTGTTGACTTTGATACTAGGAGATTTTTCTATGTACGGAGATTCAAACCTAATAATATCGTTTGTTTTAAAACTGTTCAAATTGCTTATCATTACATTGTATGTTAAACCACTAACACTAACTGTATCTAAATCATAAGTTGGAGTTCTAGCCGCAATAAACGTGGCTGTGCTACTTCCTGTAATTTTAATATAACAAACCTCTCCGGCGCTAGGAATAGCGACATTAGAACCACTAATTGTATATGTTTTATTCCCATTCAAAACTAATTTCATACTAGGAACCTTCATATCTATTACAGCATTTTCTTCCCAAGTAGTCATTGATGGAATAGAAAGATTATATATGTTTCCATCAATAGTGGCTGTAACATTATAATCAGCAGACTCAACAGTTGAAGCGTCTATTAGTTTTGAACGGCTCATTACAACAAAATATTCATCGCTTTCACTAATGTCTACAGAGGAACCATCTTCATTGACTAATGGCAACGCATCAAAATCGTTTATTTTTAGTTTCGCATTTGATACAGTACCATTATCAGAAGGTGTAGTAAACCCTATAGTCAAATTAGGCGTAATAACGTCAAAATCTTCTAATGTTATAGAATATGTAGATCCAGATAAAGTCGCAATATCTCCATACCTTGTTGGGTCAAGAGACTTACCAAAAACTTCTATTACATTTTTAACATTTCCAAAATTAATATTATTCTCTACACTTATAACAACACTATTTAAAATGTCGTCATCGGCTATATACTCGTCATCATAATAAGCGCTAATAGGCTGATAATGGAAAACTCCATCAACGTCAAAAAATGTTTCCCAGTTTGGACTAATATCTCTTAATTTGGAAACAATATCGTAGACATAGCCACCAACCTCTATTTTTATATCATATGGGACATCTTGTGGATTATCTTCAATAATAAATTTATTAAATCCACCTAACTGAGAAATAGCAGAAGCCATAGAGCCTCTAATAGATGACCCGCTAGGGATTAATGTTGGAACGCCAGGCAACTGACCGTTTCTTAAACCGGTTAATTTGCTCATTAAATCATATGATTGAAACGATAGCGTATGTGTTGTCGCGTTATATACAACAGATGGGTTATTAATTAAATAAATACCCATATTAATCCATTCTATACTGTTATCTAAGGACATCATCCCAACATAAATCTGAACATATTTATCTAGCCATATTTTTTTATCTTCTCCAATATCAAAACTAGAATCCGTTATAACCAATGTTAAATCTGCGACTCTTCTAATATCGGAGTTTGCATCTATTGTAATAGACCCCTGTGTTACATTCCCCTCTAAACTGCCAAGAACAGTAAAAGCAAAAGACAATAAATCAACCCTTATTTTAATACGGCGATAATGCGATTTGCTTAATTGATACAAATTTTCAGAAATCATTATATCACCTCTTAGCTTACATTAAGAAAAATATTCCCATTTGTGTCGATTGAGAAACTAATATCTTCTATATCGTCTTCACTTTCAAATACTAAGTCTAATGTTTCAGGGTCAATATAAAACATCATATTTTGCAACCATTCACTATTATTGATAACCAAATCGCCATCCATTGGATTAATATTAAATTCTATCTTACTTAAATACTCCTCATTGCTACCAGTATTTGAATCAACAGGATTTAGTGGTCTAGGCGGATAATCAGGTATAGTATTTGTCATAGGAGTAAACATAATATTTATAAACCCGCTTTTCTCTAATGTTTCTTGATCTTGCGCGCTTCCTATTTCAACGAAATTAAAGCTCACATCTCCAACGCCCATTCCGACACTATTGTTATATTTAACCTGAACTCCATCTGTAACAGCGACAAGCCATAAATTTCCATTCCAATCTTTGATAAGTTTTGTTGTGTGGTCTGTTAGAAACTCAGTTAAGAGCTTCAAATAAGAAGAATTTGTAACCCTGTCAAACTTATCGTTCATTAATTGATTAAAAGTTAAAGCAGTAGCAGAAAGAGAACCACTATAATATTGAGTGTCAGCATTTGCAACAACAATCGGATATTTGCTTCCAAGAGGCTCAAACACACCTGTTTTATTAGCCATACTGCCATTACCATATGACAACCCACCATAAAATTTTACAATCGAACCAGGCGAACAAACAAATACGCCATCACATTTGCTTTCTAGTTCTTTTATGATATACGCACATTCTACATTTGTGTTTAAGTAAGGAACGAAAGCATATTCATAAGTTATTCCGTGCTGATTAGTTAAATCATACTTAGTTAATGCTAACCCAGAAGAACTTTCCAAAGCTATGTCATATAATGTTATCCAGGCAAATGTTCCCTTAATTCTACGTTTAATTCTTATTCCTGCTAAATCTTGTGTAGAATAATCTACATTTCCTGCATTTACATTCCCATGAAAATCCGTGTTCATAATAGTGTTAACATCCCAAGAATCAGGTATTGTTTCGCTATAAGCCATGTTACCATCTCCAGAAACATTTAGATGGTCATATATAGCATTCGTTAATTGCAAACCACTAGCCATTGGTATATAAGCCGGAGCGGGATCGATTGTGTTTTTATCATACATAAAGTTATAATTCATTAAAAACATTATTCTTCCACCTCCGCCAAAATTAAATCGTACATACCATCACGTTTTTGCAACCAAATAAAAATTTGATCGGTAGAAGCTGGTTTCGCGATATTATTACTATAAATATATCCTAATAATCCATTTGAATCAACATAATATGCTTCTACATATATATATTCAACATTACTTATTGTTGTTTCCCTAACATATAACGTAATGTTTTCATTTGGATTACTAGCGTTATAAATTGTCATTATAATAGAGTCTATAGTAGGGTTTCTTAACCAAACTCTTGCTGTATAAACCCCATATATACCAAAAGAGTTATCCCACGTTACATAGCTATCCGGATCCGTTAAGTCTAATTCCTCATTGTTTATATAAACCGGAGGTGTAGGATTCGTTGTTCCGTCCAAACTCATAACATTTGAAGTAATCGTAACATAACCGTCACAACTATTATTCGTCACTAACAGCTGTGTATAAATACTTTTTGCGTCAAACGCAGTCGTTAATAAAATATATCCCGTATCTAATTCTGTAAATTGGGTGGTTTGAGCAACAGCTCTAATGTAATAAAAAGAGCTATCTTCAAAACCAGAAACCATAGCCTTAAATGTGGTAGGAGGAACTCCATTCGCGCCAACATAAACCGTGTCACTCGTCCAAATTAATAACTGAGAAGAATTATATACATTAATAATATACGAACTTAAAGCCTCTCCTTCTGTTTGATTATAAGATAGTTCAAAATTATAGCTCGCATTTTTTAGAACATTGTTTGTAGGTAAATTATTAAATTCAAAAGTTGGTGTGCTATAACAATAAAAAGTTATAGGAGCGCTTAAAATACTAGAATCGTCAAGATAATTAAATGTTTGAATTTGTATCGTATAATAGTTTCCATTTGTTAAAGTGTTTGCCGGTATAGTATGTTGTAATGCAAATGTGGTTTGTGTATCATCATATAATACTTCATTAGTTGAACCTAATTTAATTATAGCTCTATTTGCTGTAACCTGGTCTCCACCATTTACAACAAAACTAATAGTATGCGCCGAGCTGGCATCAAATGCAGCTATTGCATTAACTATTGGCTTTTGTAATGCCACACAAATCTCCTCCTTTCGTTATAAAAGAGGAGATTAAATCTCCTCTTTATTTTCCTCTACATAAAAGCTACCCTTGAGAGCCTTTACTGAACTTTCAATTAATATGGTTAGTTCGGCATCACTAATTTCAATACCCTTTTCGTGCAACCAATCTAAAGCGGTAATTTTGGCTTTCTCTAATTTTTCAGCCCCTTTTAGCGCGCCAAAAACCTGTTCTATATATCTAACAGTATTTCTTACAACGGCTTCCTTTTCCTTAGTGTTAATGTACTGTTCATAAAGAGAACGAAGCCTTAATCCAATATATGATAAAATAGTTGTAAGAGTAGTCACTAAAATTGGTAATAAAACATCCCACATATTAATTCACCCCAAATTTTATCCACAATAACTCAATAACTCTTCATAATCCTTTTTAAATTCTTCCTCATTTACAAATGGGTATTTCCCACCATTGATTATGTCAGCTCTCAACATTTCAAATGCGACCCCAACATCAACTCCATTTGCAACACTAATAGCGTTTACCGCATCCTCATACTTCTTTTTCATTTCATCTTTCTTCGTTTTGTAATCCATTTATATCACTCCTTAAAATATATAATAATGTAAAAACATTATTTTTTAATGGCACGATTTACCATTAAAGCCACTTCTTGTCTCGAAGACAAATCTCTTGGGCGAGAACCATCTGTTATACCTAATTTTATAGCCTCTTCAAGTTCTTCTTTAGCCCAATCAGACGCTTCGTTTTTATATTTTTCACTATCAAAAAGTTTAGTAAGACCAGCCCTTACAACATCTTCTCCATATATATCAATAAATTCTTTTATCATTTTTTCTTCCACCTCTATTTTCTTTAATTCTACTTCAACGTCATGTCTTAAATCATCCATCGTATAGTTATGATATTTTTTCCACCAATGGTCTATATCTGCATGAGCACTTGCATAAGAAGAACCATATCTTTGATTGCCCTCACAATGTGTTGTAATAGAACTAGAAGGTAAATTAAACTCTCTACATAAATAAACACATAAATCTATAACTTTTTGTTTAACATTTCTAAAATACTCTTTATCCGCATAATTCTTTGGCTCACAAACCTCAAAACCAATCAAGACCCTATTGGCTGAACCTCCTGCGTGCCACGCCTGAAAGTTCCACGGAAGAGTCTGATAAAACCCGGTGTTATCTAAAAATCCGTGCACACAAACGCTAACACCATTCGGCTTAGGTACGTTCCAAGAAGACAAAAAATTATTGTGCATAACTCCAGGGCACGCCGTTGAATGAACCATAATCCCTTGTGGTATTAACTTCCTAGCAGATAAATAACAGTTATTTTTAGTTAAATACGACTTTATTATATTCATATTATCACCTACAAATTTAATAATGTTTCAATTTTAATTTTTTTATCCTGAACACAACGCGTTACATTTTCTATGTCAACATCGTCTTTATTTGAAAAATCAACAGTAACAAAACCAATCATAGCATTATCGGAACTATAAACGGCAATACTATATTTAGATATAATTCCAAAATCTTTTAAATACCTATAAAATCCAGTATCTTTTTCTTTAATTGTCTCCACATCGTCAATATAATCAACACCATTGTCTTCTAATGAGTGCACCAATCCGGAAAAACATACTTCTAAACAAGTTTTGACATTGAGGCTGAATAAGACCTGTTCCACATTTAACTACCTCATTAGTCATACTCATTCTCAAAAAGGAACGCCCATTATAATCTTTCCCGCCGTTATGATACCTAAAAAGAGAAACCCTATTCGCATTGGTTTCTTTTAATATTTGAGATAAATATAATTCCAACTCTTTTTCAACTCTAGCCGTATCATTATCTTCTTCTTTTGTGATTGTATGCCCCATATCCACCTTTTTTATAATTTGTTGGAGCATTAAATCGTTCTGATCTCTAAGCTGATTTATAATTTCTTGCGTGAATGAACTATAGTTTGAATCTCTTTCAAGTTGTCTTTTTTTGTCATTAATAACCTGCCAAATAACAACGGCAGAACAAAGAGCTAATACGCCAACCTCTAAGAGAGCCTTAATTACTGCTATAAGCTCCATTTTATCCCCCTCTTTTGATAAAACTAATTTAAAATAAACATACTACTATAATCGTTTTGAGGAATCATTACTTTAACAACGGTGCCAACGGATAGAGTAGTATCGTGTATAGACTTTGCAATATAATCTCTATTATCAATAGAAACAGTATAAGTACCATCAGAATTTTCAGAAACAATCTTGCCATTCTTTACCTTATCAAAAGGGGCGCTTGCTATCATCTCTTTAACAATATACTGAATTCCGTCGATTAAAGCATTAATTGCGTCTTTGTTTTCATTACCCAATTACACACACCCCTTATTAAACTCTATAACTTTGTTTTTGAACAGCAAAGCCTTTAAAATTTTTTAATTCTTCAACAAAAGAATGCGCATCAGTAACATTCGGCAAAGTAATATTTGAAACCTCAATGGTCGTATTACCGCCTCCACTCATCGCTCCAACTAATTGCATAGGGTTGATACTTCCCCAAGCCATTAGGTTAGATGTTAAATCATTCGGTATAATTGAAGAGCCTCTCGGAGGTACATATAACTCCGGTCCGTCCTCTCCAACAAAGTGAGGCATTCCATCTGCGTGTTCCGTTCCAGAAGCCAAGCCAGTAATAGATTTAATAAAGTTAACCGCCGTGTTTAATAAAGAACCGCCAGATGAACTAGATTCTCTAACTGGGGAATGTGCCGACTGAGACGAAGATTCTGGCGAAGAGCTTTTAGAAGATTTACTACTAGAAGAACCACCGCCAGAGGTATATTTATAAGTCATTTGTTGTTCCGTCATACCTTCTCCCATAATTTTGGCATTCCTCTTTTTCTCTAATTCAACCAGATAATCTCCGGGAGCACCAGAAGACTCAGCGTTATTAATTAGTGCCTGATAATCAACATTAGGGTTATATTCTACACCATTATATTTTTTTGTAACTACACCAGAATAATCACCAGAAGAGCCGCTTTGTGTTGAGGTTACATTTGCCACATTTGTTTGCAAAGAGTTCATTTCCCTATTGTAAGCCTTAACAAACTCTTGAACAGATTTTAGTCTTTCCTGAAAACTTTTATTCTCTGTGTTTTTAATTTTAGTCAACCAACCTTGATAATCTTCAACATTCTTAGCCATATCCAAACTCTTATCCCAAGCATCTTTTAATTTATTAAGGTCAGCTATCTCTTGGTCTACCCTATCTTTGTTAGCTTGTTTCTCATTTTCAAGCTGAGCGACAATATCAGAAATTCTAGCCTTTTCTTGAAATAAATTCCAATCTTCCAATAAAGAATCTAATTCTTTTTGAGCAGAATATACAGCGTCAAAATCCGTTTCATAAACAAACCCTTGACCTTCTCTATAAATTCTAACCTTTTGATTTTTAGCCTCGGCTAACTTTTTCCTTGCCTCTTCTATTTTCAAAAGTTTTTCTTCTATGTCTTTTTGGTCGCCTAAAGTGTCTTCTTCTTCTTTGTATTTGTCTATTTGTTCGTCTAATAACGCATTTTGTTCTTCTAATGCTGCTTGTTTCTCTTTTATTTGGGACTCTATTATTTCTAATGCGACATCTCGTAAATTAGAGAATCTTTCTTCTACTTGCTTTTTTCTTTCCTCTTCTATCTCTTGAGATAATTTATCTATATTCTTTTGATATTTCCACCATTGTTCAGACAAATCATCAATTAATTCCTTGTTACCCTCTAAATTTAAAGACCTATAATATTCTGCCTGTCTATGTAATTCCTCTTGAATTTCCTTGTACTTATCAATCAACGTGTTTTTATCTGCACCTTGATTTTCTAACATTGTGTACTCGTGATTTAATTCGTCAATATACTCTTTAAATAGAGTTTGTAAACCTTTATATAATTCTAATTCATATTTCGCATATTCTTCGGCATATTCAACCCTATCTTTAAAATATTTATCGTTAAGTTCTCCAAGCTCTTTATAGTATTGCTCATTATCTATTAAGTCCCTATCTCTTCTATTTTTTAAATCATTATATGCCTTAGTAAAAGCCTCTTTCCAAACGTCTGTTGTTTTCTTGGAACTAGAGCTACCAGAACCAGAACCACCACCAACAAACCATTGACTTAATAACGCTAGTTTTTGCTGTGTTTCATCGATAATTTTTTTAAATGCCTCAGCATTCTCACCAAAATCCTCCATTGGCAAAAGAGCAAGGGCTTCAAATCTAGCCTGGTTGTTTTTCTTTATTTCTTCTGTTTGTTGAGCGATAGAACTAGCAAGTTCCTGTTCTTCTTTAGATTGAGCCTTTAACGAATCAATCCTATTCAAAGCCTCTTGTATAATTGTGGCTTTTATGTCTTCTTTTTTTGCCTCAACTAAGTCTCTAAGACTGCTTTCATTTAAAACTAGCTGACCATCTTCATCTACCAAGTATTGTAAATAATCAGAATATTTATTAATTAATGTTTCAATAGTATTGGCACTTAAATATCCATTTTCATTATATTCATCAACGGCGGAAGAAAGAGCGCTATATGCGGAATCTAGTTCTTTAAGACTATCTAATTCTTCTGCAAAAGATGTTGTGAGTTTTTTTATTTGTATGTCTGCGACTTCAACCGACTCAGAAAACGACGGATATGTCTGTTCCGCCAATTCAATTAAAATCCTTTTTTGTTGATTATTTAAATCATTACTCTCTACAATTCTACTTAATAAATTTGCATACTCTTGCTGACTATCTATAATGGCATTATTGCCACTTGTTAAAGAAACAAAAACGTCAAACTGTGTATCTCTCCATTGTTCAAAAGCCTCTCTATCTCTTTCAACAATTTTAGTAAGATTTTTATAATAGTCACCATTCTCAATCGCACCAGCACTTAAATCATCTTGCGCAATTCTAAAATTATGCGCAGCCTTTTCTAATTCCTCTAATGCTTTACGAGCAGCCTCATATTCAGCAACACCATATTGTATTTCGTTCATATCTCCATACATATATTCTCGTTTTGCATTCAATATAGGTAAAAATGTGGCGCCACCTAAAGCGTACGCATCGGTTAAACCAAGTCCGCCAAGCACAGCTTCTCCTGCTTTATCCCAACCAGAAGAAATCTGCCACGCCTGCCCGTCTAATCCGTAACCAAAAACTGGATTAACTGTACCCGTAAACTTCTCTTTTGCTGCCGTTAAAGCCTTTTCTTTGTCAAGTTTTAGTCTTTCTATCTCTGCCTCAGTTAGCTTAATAACGGCATCTCTATACTCATCTGTTCCTTTCTTTAAATGACTTAACGCTTCTGCTTTCTCACCAAGAGTATTAACTAATGTGTTTTCTACATCGTCTAATTCTTCTGCCTCTGTTGATGTTAAACTCATAGACGAAGCAAGCTCTTTATATTTATTTACATTCTCTGATAGCGCCTTTAAGTTTGCAGTAGCCGCCTCTCCAGCTTCAATCTGTCTTTCTATCATAGCCTCGTGCTCTTGATTTGCACTTTGTATAGCGGATATAACAAGACCAAATACAGCAATCAGAGCGAACACGGATGCTTGTAATCCTATAGCAGAAACTTTTGTTACATCCATAGTGGTTTTTAATTGAGTTAGTCCAAGTTTGAATAATGTTGTTGCGCTAAAGCCTTTAATCTCTTCCGCAGTAAATAATCGTTGAGCAGCAACCATTCCCATCATTTGAACTTTATGGATAGCAACCATCGCCATAATTTGAACAAAAATAGTTTTTAATCCACCAAATGCTTTAATTAAAATTACAATATCTTTTGCCAAATCAATAAAAAATTTCATAACGTCTTGGAAACTCTTGCTATTTACTAAAGATTCCCATTCTGAACGCAACGCCTGTAAATGACCATTTAAGCTATCTAATACCTTTGCGTTTTCTCTTGCGGCAGATCCAGCAGAATTATACGCCGTTTCTGTTGCTTTAACAGCTGTTTCAAAGTTGTTTAAAATAGCAGCGGCAACTTGCGCTCTTGTTTTTCCGCGCTATCAACTCTGTATAATACGCCTTTTGCTCAGTATTTAAATTTTTGTAAACAGGAGCAAGCTCTTCTAAAATTTGATATGTGTCTTTAAGATCGCCGTTAGCTTTATATAAGGTTAAACCCAAATTATTAAAATCCGATTCAAGTTTCGCAGTTAAACCACTAACCTTTTCTCCATCTTCTTCCATACCTTGTAGACGTAAGCTGATTGTCTTCAATCCTGTACTAACTATGTTTGCATTTCTTAATATTTCTGTTCCGAGCAGTTATAAGACCAAGTTGCTCTTCAAACTTAACGCCAGCATTCCCCAATACGGCAGAAGACTTAGTTAAGCTATTAGATAATTGACCAGAACTTACCGCGAAATTATTACTTACCTCGTTCAAAGCGTCAATTATATGTATTGTATTTTGAGCTTCAATGTTAAAAGCCTTCATAACAGAAATAAGCATATTAGCAGATTCACTAGCATCAACTGTGCCATCGGCTATATTAGTCCACATTAAAGCATTCTTCGCGAGCACATCCGTACTTTCTCCAATCGTATATCCCGCTCTTGCAAATTCTGTCATTGCGTTGATTACCTCTGTTGTGGTTTTCGCAACCTCAGAACCTAAATCATATGCCTGTTTGGTTATTCTATCAAAGTTATCTCTGCTAAGATCAGTAACCTTACTCAACTCAGTAAAAGCAGAATCTAATTCAATTACAGTATTAATTAGTTGTTCGGCAGACCTCACTATTTTATAAAAAACACCAGACACAACAGACCACAAAGAGAACTTTTGAAAAGCCTCCATAGCCTTTTCTCCAAATGTTTTAACGTGTTTTGCAGCCTCACTCGAAGATTTGCTTATGTCGGCTGTAGCATTAGACAGGTTTTTTGTGGCTGTTACAACCTTAGAAGAAATTTTTTCATAAGACTCTAATGCGCCCTTAATTTCTTTTATTCCATTTGTATAATTATTCAAAGCCTGCGTCTTATTAAGCAATTCGTTTAATTGCTGTATTCTTTCTAAAGATTTTTTGCTAATTTCTACAGATATTTTTATCGCAGGAGGATTTTTATTAATTTGTTTTATCTGACTGTTTAATGAATCTAAATTTAATTTAGCAGATAAAACGACCTGATAATTCCCACTATTACTTCTTGTTGTTGACATTTTTCACCACCCTACATCATTAAAATTGGAGCATATACACCGGCAAATTCTTCTTGACTACCAATATCAGCAAAAGTCTTTTTAACTTCTAATCCCCTTTTTGCCATTTCTTCTTTAAACATTTTGAATAAAAATCCGTTCTTATTTAAAACTTTTATAGTTTCGCTAAAAAACGGTCTGGGATTAGCCCCTGGGTGTTTTGTGCCAAATATAGCCTTTCCGTGACCAGCCAATCCCTCCTCAATTAATAATGACATTTCAGCCGTTTTGTCTCCGCTATATTTACTTCCGTGTATAAAGTTGTCTCCGTCATAGTGAAGCCTAGATGGATCACTAAAAATTGTTGCTACAACCTCGTTAAGAGTATTGCTAGATTCAACATTTTTCATCCAACTGTTTAAAAATTCCCAGGTTCGATCATATACTTTTGGAATATTGCCATTTCCATATACAATTTGCATTATATTAATTTCAATTAATCCCAATATATATTCAGCCATATCATTGATTACGTCTCTAATAACACCACCAATAACATTATAAACTTCTCTGTCATTCTTCATTTCCACCATTTACATCATCCCCATTGGAAACGACTTTTTCTAATTCACTAGCGACCTTAGGATTATTGGCGAGCATAACCTCTATTAATCCTTTAACTTTATCAGAATATTCGTCATTATTCATATAGTCAGAAATTTTAGATTGCGCATTTTCTAAATCATCTAAAGAAGCAATATTACTTAGTTGCTCTATAATCATACCATCGCCAATCATATTTGAACCAATCACAATGGCACTTTTAATCTCGTTATAATTTAACACCTTTTCCTGTATAAAATTGAATACGCCAGCCTCTCCTAGTACATCTGCGTCAATATCGTCCAAATCTAAATTTGTAGCTAAAAGAGTAATAAGCATATCCATTTTCGCAAAAGTATAAACTATAGCAATAGCATCGCTTTGCCCTTGCGAAATTAATTCTTTAAAATAAGAACAACATTCATCAACAATAAACGTAACTTCTTGTAACGACAACCAATGTTTTATTTTAACAACAGTATCACCAATCTTAAAACTTCCATAAGATTTTTTCTTGAAATCAACCTTAATCTTTTCGTCCATTATCATCAGTCTCCTTTAAAAAAACTATATCCAATTAAAATAGCTTCTGCTATATCGTCGTCATTATTTTTACTATTCTTACTAATGTATTCTAAATCCAAACCAAAAACATCATTCGCCATTTCAACAGCTCGCCTTTTCAAATGTTCTCTATCATTTAGCGCGTTTTTTTCTAATTGTTTTTTATCTTTATTGCCACATACTGAACAAATTGTAAAGTTCTTTCCAGAAATATCCTCTTTTTCGTGACCACAAATTTTACACCTATATAATGATCTATTCAAACCTATCGAAGAACGCCAGATAGTCGGTTTAGCCAAATGAAATCCAAGTTTGTTTAAGTAACATAATATGACAATACAACCTTGTAAAACACATAAATCTTTACCGGTTTGTAAGTTAGAGTGTAAAGCCACAGGGACATCTTCGCATACAATATATTCTATGTCGTAAGACGAAACCAATTCTTGAATGGCGAAATAAGTGTTTGACATTCTATCATAAACATTTTTGTCGTCTGCTTCAATTAGATTATAAGCCTCTAATTTACCGTCATTAAAAAAAGCCCACCCTGTTCTTCTTGTACTCATATCTAAACTTAATAACCTCATTTGTAATTTCCTTTCTGAGTTTCTAAAAAAATGGTCTTACACATATTATTAAAACAGCGTAAGACCATATATTAAACTCTAAACTTAAAGCCGACACTACCAACTTCACCATAATAGAAAACTTTTAATTTAGGCTCAGTATGGTGGTCTGTATTTGGTAAAACCAATCCAAACCCTTTAAAATTAATATAAATAAGATCGTCGACATAAATAACATCACAAATTTCGCTTTTTTCAATAATATTTTTGTTTTCTGTTTTGAAAACCTCGCTATTTGCCTCATTAATATTATTATTAACAAACGCCGAGGCATTAGTTTTCTTCTTTGAATTAGACAATTCTTTTGCCTCCTTGCACGTTTTATATGCGCTTGTATGAATAACTTTCAACAAAGAGGAACAATACCTTTGAAAAGCACAAGGAGCCCCCGTTATACATACAAGGGCTCCATCTTCATAATGTGCATATTTACATAAAGGATATTCTATACAAGCCATTATGTACCAGCTGTAACCGTTACAGCTATAGTTGTTCCTAGGTTCAAACCTGCTGCATCATATGTTACAGAAATATTAGCGCTACCAACACTAACAGCAGTAATTAAACCAGTTGTAGCATTTACACTAGCAATCTCTGTATTAGAACTTACAAATGCTAATTTAGAAGTTAACAATTCGTTGCTATATGTTCCACCTCTAATAGCATAAATAGATGGCGTAATTGTATCATTAGTTACTAATGCAATTTTACCAGGAACAGCAGCAATAGCAATAGGATCAACGATTGAAGCAGTATCAGGAATAAACGTCCAATCTGCATACTTTTGTTGACCACAAGCGCCATTATCTGTGTAAGATAAAGCAGTACCAGAAATGTTTGTAGAAGATACACCGTCAGCAGTAAACGAGAAATCAATAGTACCTGTGAATTTTAATCTTGGGATTACAATTTCATATGTACCAATAGTTCCGTCTTGCTCTTGTGCTCTAACGTGCATAACAGCCTTTACTGTTTTTGGTTGTGTATCGGAATTAATAGAAATATTTGAAACTTGTGCATTATTGTAAGCATAAGCACAAATACACTCTCCATTTACACCACTACCAACACTAAATGTAGCACTACCCGGATTTGCAACATCAATGATTGTTCCGTTAGGTAGTTGAACATTAACCGGTCCAACAGGTGTCTTAGACAATGTTACAGAACCATCAGTAGCAGTAACACAGTCGTTGAACATATAAACATTTTTAGCACCTACAACGATATTAGTACCTGTTTGGAAAGATAAATAAATAGGTTTAAATGTTGCAGACGTAAAGTTTACAGAGAAAGAACGTGTATGTTTAATATCAAATAATAATTGGTTCATAAATCCGCCTCTAACTTCGGCGTTTTGCATTTCTGAATTAATACCAGAATCGGTTAGTGCAAAAGCAGAACCTAATTCATAGTCCGTAGTTGGATCATAAAATTTTACTTCTGCAACAGAGACCAATGCTTGTCCTATTTTATCCATTCAATATCACTCCTTTTTTTTTATTCTTTAAAAACTTCTTGAACTCCACCACCACTATTTTGTGCGTGAGAGTATCTTCCTTTTGGTTTATAAGCTCTTAGCCAATGTTTCAATGGTGTCTTAAATTCTGTACCACTTAACTCGGCTTGTTTACAAATTCTATAGTTTTCTTTTTCTATTTCCAAATCTAAATATCTATCAAATCTTCTAACCGTCATATCCATTATTTCGCAAGGCAATTTTCGCAAACTAAAAGCCACGGCATCGACTAAATCCTCAAAAGCAGGTGGATTATTTTGTCTGTTTATTTTTGCCATTATATCGCTTGTCTTTTTTAATTCTGCTTCCCATTTAGTATCATATATAGTATCATCTATATCATTAAGATAACAGATGATTTTTTTGATTTCTTCAAAGTCATTATCATCAAAAGTATGCACAACAAATAAATCATTAGCCATACTATCTAATTCTGCCTTAATCTGAGAAATTTGTATTTCGTTTAAGATTTTATGAAAATCATCAACCGTCAATTCGTTATATAAGCTCAACTTTTCTTTATAAACACACATAGCTTCTTCATTATATTTCTCGGTTGGGACAGCAACAATTAGTTTCAAAAAATCTTTCTCATACCTAAATGAAAAAATTTGCTCTCTAAACGAAAGTTCTAACACACAATTAAAAATATTCCATATTGGCATAAATTCTGGATCGCCAGATGCTTTTTTCATTAAATATTCCATATACGGCAAACCAATTAATGACAAATCTGTTTCATCAGCGATATTTATTGCAAAAGCCTGAGACGCAGATTTGACAATTTGATAGTATTTGATTGTTATAGGATATATTTTTATACCTTTATACAAAACAGGCTCGTCAAATATAGCCTGATTGGCAATTTCATAAATTTCCATAATATCAACCTACACTATACAGCTCATTACAACCTCATACCCACTAAACTCAGAGTTAAAGAATGTTTCATTTACACCACTATATCTATCTTGTGAGAAATCAATATTAAGCGGGGTCTTTAACCCCTCCAATTTTAAACCATTCAAAGACTCAACTAAAGATTGCATTATCGCTGTCGCCCTATTATCTACATTAGAAACTTTTGTATTAACTACCATTAATTTGTTATTAACAATAACTTGAAACAACACCCTAACCTGCGCATCACTTCTATTAAGGCTATCAATTTTCATGATTTCAATTCTTACTTGCGTTGTTGCGTCTTTCATAGCGTCATTATTATAATGTTGAAACAACACATTATATTGACTTGTATCTCCACTAGAAGTTTTACAAATCATTTTCGCCTTTTGTGCGCTTGTTAAATCTTTTTTTGTGTCTGGATCTGTTTCATAATATAATAACTTCCAAAAATCAGAATTATTATTAAACAAATAATCAACTATTTTTTTAGGTAGTGTTCTAGCTTCCATATAACTATTATATGCGTTATCCATCGTTGACATATTACCAACCCCCTACCAACCATAAATCAATAGTAGATGTTTCTTGTGTTACATTGTTAAAACAACTAACGGTTAATGATTTTTTATCATATTGTTCATCATTCTTAACACTAAAAGAATTTCCATCAATGATTTCAAAAGTATAATATTTTTCAGGAATACCACTTACAGTAAATGTATAAGTATCATCTTGCAATATGCCATTAACATATCTATTGACAACAAATATCTGTGTTTCTCCCTCTAATATTTCTGTTATATTTGGTTGAATTACCGTTGTAGACTCATATTTCGTATTAGCGTTTTCTATACCGTTAAACGCAATATTATTAATTATGTCATCTTTGTCAACCCTTTGTGTCTCAAACATATAAATTTCTAAAAAATTAGAGTTAACAGAACGAATAAAATTGTTTACAACATAAGGCAAACCATCAAACATAAATCTTTGGTTACGATATATCTTTCGTGTGTTTTCATTTTGCGGAACTAAAATCGCTATTGTTCCATTAACTTGGTTTATCCCCTTTTCTCCATACTTAAAACTTGCGTATGTTAATGAATCCTGAAACACGCACTCATAAGATTGCAATTTCCCATTCTCGTCAATCCACTTCAAATAATTATTACACAAGGCGATTCTTCCTTTGACGTCGTACAAATGTTGCGTATCTAAAGAAGTTAAAAGCCAAGTAGAGAAATTCTTATGGTCATATTTCCAATGAATATAGTCACCAATTTGAAATTGAGGCATATCATAAGGATATGATTGCATATATTTAAATCCTAATTTTTTATCAGCATCATTTCCCTCATAAATTCTGGTTTTATATATTTTACTAAAATTATAATTTTTATATACTTCGGTATAATCTGGACTCATATCGAAACTTGATTTTAATTGTTCTGTTACTCCACTAGCATACGAACCATCAAATGTCCTAATATAGTTTAATCGGTCGAAACAGTTTACACCACTAACTTTTGTTGGAGCTAACATTATGCACCACCTCTGGTAGGAGGATAGTTTCTTTTTGTCGCAATTCTAGTACCAAGCCCAGTATAACCTTCAAGATTTGCCCTATAAGTATAATCAATAATAAGATTATTCACAAGTTTAATCTGGTCTTGAAGAGCGCTCTCTATCGTCTTTAAGTGCTCTGCCTGCGAGTGTATTTTAACACTACCACCATAAACAAACTGATTTAACAAGCTCTCTCTATTTTGATTCTCCTCTAAATAAGGTATTAACATACCCTGAGCAAGTATCTCCTTTTCCCTATATGTTAAATCAACATTAAAATAACCAACCTGATAAACCACAATCTTTAAAATGGTATCGTCCAAAGGAGGCTCTGGCAAAACAATAGAGTTGTTTATATTATTATATGTAAAATCGGTAATTTTGCTATTTTCATCACCGACAGTTAACGTAACAACATAATTAGGGTTAATTAAATTGGTCTCATTAAGCTGAAACTCTGTTTCTATGCCGTCACACTCATATTCATACTCTATCTCAATATAAGGAACATTATCCGTAATGTCAGGGATGCTCTCATATTGAAATCTTGAGATTGCAATTTGTAAGTATTTCCAACATAAACTATAATACATATTAATTGGTATTTCTGCTAAACGGGGATCATTTTTCATTACTAAATTCAAACAATAAATTTCATTGAAATCAGTCATAACACACCCCTTTCTTACCTTATAGAAAAATAAGGCTATGTATAAAAATACACAGCCTCGCAAAAGATCGTCTTTTTCTAAATGCCAGCCAACAATCACGGCTTTTTGTGGCTCCTAACCACCCACATCAAATCTTTGTATTTTGCAGAATTATATCTCAAAGTGTGAACATAATGATGACAGTTTACACAAAGCAAAGCTCCGTTGTCATAGCTGTTATCAATCGGCTCTCTTCTGTTCCGGGAAACGATTTTCCACTTGATGTGGTGCCATTCCAAATCACGATATTGGCACTTTTTACAGCAAAGCATACAATATAGACCGTTCTTTTGAATAAGCAATTCTTTGGTAGGATGCACGTTTATCCCTCCTTAATTATAAGTCGGTCGTATTAATAAAACATTGAAACCTTATTTGAAAACACATAATGTATTTATTCAATAATGCTTCATACGTTTATTATTGGTGCAAGTTGTTGATTAGTGTTTTGAAGTCAACATCGAAATATTTTTCTAGGTTGCTTCTAACTTCATAATCTAAATCCACCTTTTTCTTGTCAATCAAATATGCAATTTGATAAATTAGAGCAAACATTTCCGTTAAATCTTTTTTGTCATTTGTCATTGATTTAACAGATTCGACAATACTAGAACCATTACTCTTTGTTAGTAAATCAGCTAAAGCGTCATCTTCTAAATCTATATCTACTTTAATGTTGAACTTTTTATAATCATCTTCATTAACGAAATACAAAATACCCTTTCTAAACATATTTTTATAACCAAAAGGATTTTTAAATATTTCTCTTAATTCTGGATAGGTAATATCAACTTCTTCTCTATATTGTATTGGTATTGCAATATCTCCACCCTGTGAACTTAATGTCACACCATTAAAAATTCTACAACCAACAGTAGAAGTACCTTCTGCTGTTTGAGAACCCATTGAAGCATTTGCCTGTTGTGCAATTAACATATTTTGAAGTTGTAATTGCATATCCTTGTAATTTTTCATCATTTCTTCTAATTCACTTTTCAACGTAGCGTTTTCTTCCGCCAAAGCAGAATTAACATTTGCCTCTTCTTTTTTAGACTCTTGTGTAACGCTCTTTTTATTACTCGTTTTTGTAGCCATTATAATTCTTCCTTTCAAAAAAAGCCCCCTATAAAAAGGGGGCTAAATCAAGTGGTTGTCAATTCTAGCCAGCAGAGGTAGATTGTAAACCAAAGTGTGCTTGTGTAGCAAGCGCAGCATTAAATCCAAAGAAGTATCTGTAAACAACTCTGTTTAGAGAACCGTCTTGTGGTTCGTCTCTCTTAACTCTTACATATGTGCTTCTTACTAATTTAACTGGCTTATCTCCAACAGCAGATAATAGGACAATTAGATTGTCTGGAATAATTCCTGTTAGACCAGCTAAACTTGTTCCCAAAGGAGCATTGTAATTTACAACTTGATCTAAGATTACAGAATCAATACCATAAATCTTTCCTAGATAGCCGTTTTCAATATATCTGTCTTGCATAGCGAAACCGAAACTTGTAGTTGCCAATGCAGAAACAGCATTAAATGCAACTAATGTTCCATAAGCAGTTACGCCCATTCCACCATTCAAAGCAGAAATATATTCAGCCATTTTTACATAATCAGCAGCAGCCCAAGTAGATTTGTAGAATGGTGTCTTTGTTGCTAATGCTCCACTTGTTGCGAAGATAATATTTGCAACAGCAGAATATTCAGCCATTAAAGTAGCGTAAACCATTCTAGCAATTTCTTTTCCAAGGTCATAATCAGCAGCCAAAATTCTGATAAAGTCCATAGTTGTTCCTAGACCATATTCTTCTGGTGCGATTGTGATTGCTTGTTTGCTCCAAGATTGTAAATATACAACATTAGAAGCCAAAGAAGCCTTTTGTACTACTGGTAATGCTTTTGTTTCAATTTCCCAAGTATAAGAATCTCCCGGTTCAACAGAAATAATTTCTGCCATTGCCATTAATTGTGGAGAAGTTACTCTAATTCTAACGTCAGCGATTGTTTCTGCAATGATAGAATTAAAAATGCTTTCTGCAACTGGGTTAGAGAAGAAAGCCAATACTTCGTTTTTCTTTGTTGGAACCTTAATTCCTGCTTTGTTTGCAGCAAAAGCAAACATAGCCTCTTTAACATCTCTTACTGTTTGTTCGTAGTTATCCATTTTATATTCCGAAACCAAACCAGTCTTACCATAGTTCTTAGATAAAGCAGCCATAGTAACGTCAACAAGAGAATTTTTTATTACATCTATATCGCTGTTCTCAGCAGCGAACATTGCGTAGTTTAAATCCATACTTCATTTCCTCCCTTCTAAGCAGTCTGTCTGTTATATGGTAGAACCATACATACATTACCTGTTACAAACTCTCCGCCGAAAATTCCACCAAGTCTAAAGTTATGTTTTGCTAAAACTTTTGCAACAGTCAAAATAGCATTTGGAACAGCGTTTCCTTTTGCTAATGTGTTTGTGTTATTAGCACCATATAAATAATCATTTGCACTAGCAGCAGCAGCTAAGCAATCGTCAGATAAATAGAAGATTACTCTTGGCTCTAAGAATAGAACTGGCGCTGTTTTTCCAGCAGCATACTCATATGTAGTATAATCTGGATTTCCGTCAGGTAATCTACCATCACTCATTGCTTCAAAATTTCCACCAGAAATAACAATTCCTAGTGCTTCTGTTGCTAAAAGAGCAGTAGTTGGTTTTGTTGCAACATATTGAGTAAAGTTATTTGTAATAGTATTATCAATAGTATTAACAACAACTACATCTCCCGGTTTAAGTCCGCCAGCTGGGACTGTTACTGTTCCTATTAAATGTTCAGGAACGTCTGTCATTGGATAACAAACTCTATTAGACATTGAAAATCACTCCTTTATTTTGAATATTTGTCTTTAATATCTTTTAAACTATTAACCGTATTTTTTTCATCTTTCTTGTATGAAAAATTACGCGCTAACAACCCAATAGAAAATTTAGCTTCCTTTTTATCGTCGTCGTCAGGCTTGTTCTCTTTTGCGAACTTTCTTACGTTCTCATTAACAATACCCTCAACTTCTGCAAAGGTTTTTGTGTCTAAATTCTTTACTAGCTCAGCCTTTTCATCAGCCGTAAAACAATAAGAAAACTCATCGATTAAAGCGTTCATTTTTTCAACTTCTTCTTTTTTCTGATAAGTGTTTAGACATTCTTTAAGGTTTTCATTTTCTTTCATTAAAGCATCATACTTAGCCTTGAAATCTTCTTCTCCCTCTTTTTCGTCATCTTCTTCTCTGTCGTCTTCTTCTCTGTCCTCTGCTTTTTCTTCGTCCTCGACTTTTTCAGCTTCGTCCTCTGCATTTAATTTAGTATCATCGCAATTTTTAACATCGCAATTTTCTACTTTCTCTTCTTCCTCATCAGCTTTAAACTCTTTTTTATCGTCCACTTCTTCGTCCTCCTTTTCCAAGCCATTCAACAATGTTTCGGCTTTTCTAGCAACGGCTGAATCTACCGAGCTTAGTCTATGTGTGTTAGATATAAGTTGACCATTGTCAAGAATACTTAATACTTCTTTGCTATTAAACACCAAAGTATTATCATTAACCTCATCTACCGGAAGATAACACCTAACCATTTCTATTTTGGTGTCCCAAAATAAACTAATATCATTATCCTCTTCAATTTCATAATCAACTAAATATGTTTTATTATCTATATCATCTGAAATGATAACTCTTTTTGGATCAATATATACAGAATTAACCCAATAACGCCAAGGTTGTTCTTCACCACTCATTTGTCTTAACACAGCGCGAATTTTATCACAAATATAATCAACACTAATATTTTTCATAGAATTGTTTACCTTCTTCCCTTTTGAAATTTCTGCAATCCATTCTTTTGAAGCATTGCCACCATACAAAGAAAAGGTAAGACTTTTATTATTAGGTTTTTTACTGAAATATTCCTGCATACATTCAAGCCTAGCATAATCTATATAATCGTTACTTGATAGATATTTAGCCATACTTACAGAAGCACTAGAACCACCTTTGCCTTTGCTATTTCTAAGAGTCAAAGCGTTGTTAACACACTTCTTCACGGCATCTGGTATTTTCTTTGTCGAAAAACCCAAATAATGATCATTAAATTCCTTTGCAGAAAACTTAATTACATTCATTTGAGATCCCTCAATGCCTTCTAAAATTCCCTCTCCTAACAAAGCAACGCCCTCAAATCTAAAATCATTAATAATCCAAGAGCCATCGGTGTCTTCGCTATGGTCTGTAACATAAATTTCTATAGAAACTTTTACATTGCCATTTCTATTCTTCAAGATGTTCATTAAAGACGGTTGATATATTTTATATATCACACCTTTTGTCCTTAAATATTCTTTCCCATCTCTTTGCACAAATTCCATAGGAGCCGATTCTGGTATCGTTCCAGCAATACGCATTGACCTATCTTCCATAGTGCCGTGTTCTACGACATCGGTAGACATTTCTGGAATAAACTCATTATTGAGCCTATAAATAATTGGTTTGTTATACATAGTTGGAATAGCCTTTTCTACGGCTTCTTTACCTATATAATACTGGTTTCTATTTTTCCCTGTATGTAATAAATCTAATTCAACTAATGCAGTATCTTCATCTGCCTCTAATATTTTCATATAATCTATAGAAAAATCTACTCGCATTAAACCACCGCCTTATTTGTCGGCTTATTTTTAGTCCATTCAGTTAACAATGCAGAGACCTCATCCGTTACAACAAAAAACCAAATGGTTTTACTGTTTTCGTGAATGGCAGTTTTAACAGGTGCTATACCGTGATCTTCTAAAAACTTACGCAAGTTAGGAGAAAAACAAGGATATAATTTCCTAGTGTTCTTTTTAGCGACTTCTTCCGCATTACTAATCATTTGTCAACTCCTCCTTAATATCTTCTAAAATGTAAAACTGTTGCGCGTAAGCATCAAAAGCCCATAAATTATCACCATAAGCGTCTGCCTTATCTTTTAATAAAAGTGCCTGTGCTATAAACTTGTTAAACATTCTCAATAATCTATCTAGTTCTTTAGCAATATTCAAATCTCCATTTTCTTCTGCTTTCTTAGAAGCCTGACAAATTAAATCATACGTTTCTTTATGCTCTAATATGTTAGCCAAAAAGAAATCTTCTGGGCTTTCATAAGTTCTATGATCCGCCTCTGTTGTCCCATATTGCGGAACTATATTGAAATCTAATAACATATCTGAACATACGTCAGCCAATAAAGGATATAAATGTGCTAAACCCTTATGGAACACACTATTAAAATTAGATAAAGCCCATTCCACATTACAAAAACCCAAAAAATTATCCCAACTTCTATTGTGTTGGAAAAATCTCTTAATTAGTTCATTGACATTATTTATAGTTTCCTGAGATACAAACATAATTAACCTCCAATCTATTTATTTACAGTAGATTCATAATCACGAGAACGCTCTCCAGACTCCGCCAAATCACTTTCGTTCTTCTTCGGTCTACCCGGATCGCCCTTAGGTTGTATATTGTTGCCTGTAGATTGGAACATAGATTGAATTGGTATCATTAAATCTCTATATCCAAGTTCGTCGTCTAACTGTAACATAGATAAGGTGTTGAATGGTTCTAACCCCATAGCAGCAAACAAGAATTGAGCACCACAGTTGTTGCTCTTCATTATATTAGAGTACATATTTATATCATCCTGTGGTCTAGCCGTACTACCAAACATATGAACCTCAAATTTGTTTCCACATTCTTTCCTTAACAACCAGTTTATGAAATTCTCATATTGCAAATACATATTTTTTGAAATTCTTTGGAAAAACACATTATAACAAAATTGTAAAGCGGTAGCCTGTTTCATATCTCCACCACCAAACAACGCTTCGTTTAATCCACTACTACTAGAAAAAGAATTTGTACCTAGTGTTACCAAGTCATCCAAATTATCAACCTGATCGGTGTCAATAGCCTCAGAGTCGAATGGACTTGCATAACAAGTAATATTCTCTGGCAACTGAGCCTGAATAACATTTCTAATAGAAGCAGCTTCTTCATATGTAATTGCCATTTTTTGACTATCTTTTTGTAGTGGTATTTTTAAAGCCAAAACTTTATATAGTTCAAAAATGGCTTTATCTTTAATTAATTGCCTATACGATAATATATCTAAAGCAGAAAGCATAGAATTAGAAAATGGCGGAACTTTATCTGGATGTATAGGATCAAATGTAAAACACCAACCTTTGTCTGGCTCAAATACATAATATTGTATAGAAGCCAAATCTTTCCCCTCTATTCCAGCCTTTCTCGCTTCAACCAATTTCTCATAAGCTGCTTTTAACTCTGGGAATGCTATGCCACCAATAGATACATAATCATTAAAATACGTTAAATCAAATGCAAATCTATATCCATAAGTCCAAGGAGCAACAATATAACAATAATCTGTTGGTAATTGATATAGTGTTATTTCCTCTGTCGTCCTATCAATATAATAAAAAGCAACACCATCAAAAACAACCTGTAAATCTACTTTCGCCAACTGTGATTTCACATTAAGTTTTCTTAAAAGTTCACAAGCCAATTTATATTTCTCTTTATATTCTGCTGTCTTTACTTCCTTACTAATATCATACTCGTTTGGCAACAACACATAATTAAAAGCCTTAGATGTACTAGCAATCCAAAGTAAAGAACTATATTGCCCTACGGCATAATTTAGATACTGACTCAAACTTCTTATATTCTCATCATATTTTGCGGGTTGCATTAACCATTTCTCTAAATCATCCGAAGAGGCAACTTTTGGATTAATGTTGATTTCTTGAAACATATTTTCACTCAAAATAGCCTGATAAGAACCATTATGAGTGTCGATTTGGGAAATCCTACTTAACGCTCTTAAATTTTTTGTTAAACTCTTTGCAAATTGCTGGGTAAAACCATCAGACCTCACCTTTTTTGCAAAATCTTCAAGGCTATCTCCAATACCCAATTTTCTTATGCCATCGTCAATTTCACTTATTTGCTCTTGTGTGGCAAGCCTAGTCTTTTTCTTAGCCATATTTTCACCGCCTATCCTATCTAAATAACTTCTTTAATAAATTATTTCTACCTTGTTGACCTATTGGGCGGTTCAACGCTATTATTTCTTCCGCTAATGTGTTACCCCTTTTTGGCTTCAAAGCCTCGTCCTCTAAAACCTTTGCGAAATAATTTCCATAAGCCAAAGCAGAATATCTATCTTTTCTATTTTTTCCAATAGTTTTTAATTTCAAAGTTCCCTTGTCAGAAAACTCTCCTTCAAGTAAAATCATTTCATTAATCAAAAGCCTCGTTTCAACATATGGCGTTTCTAACAAAGCCTTTGTTTGAGGCGTAGCAGTTACATACTCTGGGAATTGGTTAAGATAAGACATCATATCTTCATTATCCCCTAGCATTTGTATTCTTCTACGCATAATCATATCTCTTAAATTTCTAGCTATTTCATCATTAAATGCCTCTGTACCGTGAATTGTATATATTACTTCTAATGCGTCGTCATATTCACATCTCGCCCTAATTTCTTCTTCATTCATACTTACCATTGGCGGATATTCTTTGCCTGTTTCTTTGTCGTAAAACGGCAAACTTAAATTGTCATATATAGCAATTCCGGCGTGCTCTCTATCTAAAACAATATAATCACAGTTAAGTTCTTCAAACAACTGTCTTATACGCAATGTCTGTAATACGGTATGACCGCCTTCTAAGTTTTCAATATAACTTACTTTTCTAATATACCCTCTTGCATCAGGAATTAACTGTAAAAGTATATACGCACTAGCGTCGTTTTGTTTTCCAGACATTGTTGCAATATCTATACATAATAATCTTATCTCGTGCATTATAGCGCCATTTACCTGTATAGCCTTTTTCTCTGGCTGAATAAACTTTTTATCTTTTAACATATCATAATAACTAATTGGATAAACAGGATAATTGACGTTTCTTATTTTATCTATCTTCTCATAATCAAACCAAGCATTCGCAGCCTGACCATAAAACATAGCGTCTTGTTCCATAGTCCAAGAAATAGGATCAAAATCCTCTTCCTCTAATTCATCAATAACCTGCCTTTTATCTTTTAGTCCGGCTTTAATCGCCATTTGATATGGGAAAGGATATACCCCATATTGTTTACCCTGCTTCATCGCATTTCTAAAAACCCTATATCTATCATACGACCAGTTACTTTTAAAATAACAAGAGCTCAAAAATATTTCTTGGTTACGTTCTAATGGATAGTTTGCATATTCAGGTTTGCTTCTATAACCCGGCTGCCTATTAACAGCAAGGAAAGGTCTTAGAACAGCCTTATAAATATCAGGGCTAATCATACGAAACTCGTCTAAAATAAGAATGTTAGCACGAGCGGATCTTGCCCCTTGTGTCGCAGCAACAACTTTTATCCAAGAACCATTCTTAAAACTTACGTTTGGTTCATCGTCATTCATATTTACTTTTATCGCAGCTATTTCCCTCTTCAATAATGGGCGACCATCTATTATCTCTGGTATTTTCTCAGTAACAATCTTCATAGATTGAGACTTTTGACCGGCAGCTACAACAATTTTAGTACCGGGGTATAATATACAACGAACAATACAATATAGCGCAGTTAACCAGGTTTTACCCAATCCACGACTCGCAAGAAACATAAAATATACGTCTCTCATCATTAAACATAACAAAAACTTTTGAAACTGTTTTAACTTCACACCATAGACGTCCTCTACAAATCTATCAGGTCGTTTCCTCCAAAAAGAAGTCCACTTTCCAACACCATTCATTAGTTTTTGAGATTTTGTTAAATTATCAGTAATCTTATTCTTATTGTTTCCTTGCATTTCAGCCACATAAGACTTAGTGGCTTTATTGAGGTTAACCTGAAAATTCTTATACCCAGCCACTATTCATCACCTAATTCTTCTTCTAGGTCTATGCCGTACTTTGAAAGTTCCTTATTAAAATCATCGGTTACATCGCTCTGTAAACCCTCCATTCGAGCCAGTTGCCCCACAATCCATATCTTCATTTCGTCAATCCAGTCAGGTGTCGTGTCCTCAGGGATTGGTTCTTCTTGCTCAAATTTTTTAATCAACATACCAATACTAACTTGCTCATTGGCAGCATTGCCTGTCTCCTGAACTGGTTTTAAGTTAGCATCTCCTAGTATTTGAGATTTGATTCTAAGTAACTTGTCAAGTGCTTGTACGTCATTCTTGTTACGCGCTCTTCTTATGTCTAATTCCACCAAACATAACTGTTTAACAGAATCTACCATTGCTTTACTATCTATTTCATAAGAAGTCTCCCACTCGTGATATTCTTTCTCAAGAAAAGCAACATCTTCTAGGTTGGAAACCCCCCACTTCTCTAAAAGCTCGTTATCCTCTTTTAAATCTGAATTATTATCTACTGTGTCACTATCACTAAATGTTTGTGAAAATTTATTTTCTTTAACTAATCTTTTAATATAGTTGCCGAAATAAGGCTCGCCATCAGACAACACGTCTTTCCACACACTATAAAAAAACGGCTTATCAATACTTTTTAATAAATTAAAAAATTTATTTATATCTAATTCGTCAAACTCATTTAATATCAACGATTCACAACATTCTTTACAATATGGTACATACTCCCCTTTAGCCACATAATAAAAATCGTCCTCATCAAATGCCTTTGAACATCCTCTACACACAGGGACACTCAAACTATTACTTGCTCTTGCCAAAATATCACTTCCATTCTAAAAAAGCCCCTAGGCTTCTAAAGATTCTAGGGGACAATTCGCTATTTTCAACCCGACTACTTATATATCGCATATCGGTCAGCGATAAACTTAATAAATATAATTATATGGATTTACCGTGTTTCCATTTTCTCTAATTTCAAAATGCAAGTGCGGTCCGGTAGCATTGCCAGTCGCACCAACCAATCCAATTAGTTGATTTTTCTCAACATAATCTCCAACTGATACCAAAATCTTATTGCAATGTGCATAATATGTCTGATAACCGTTGTCGTGCTGAATCTTTATTAGGTTTCCATAGTTTCCGCTATATCCAGCAAAAATAACTTTTCCAGATTGAGCAGCATATATTTCTGTATTTGTCTTATCGGCTATATCTATACCAGAGTGCATTCTCCCATTACGCATACCATATCTCGATGTTACCCTACCTCGAATTAACGGCTTGTTAAAAATGAACGCCTCTTCTTCAATAATTTCTTCTTCTGTCTCTATTATGGCATCCTCTTCTAATATTTCAATATCTCCGGACATATCGCCAGAAATGTCTCCGCTATAAACCTCTACAATACTAGAATAATCAACATTTACAGTCTGTGGATTATAAGTGCTTAAAACTATGCCACATATCACACCAACTAAAACTTTGCTTGCCAGTCCCAGAAAAAACCACTCCTTTAAAACATATCAAGTTTAACTGTTTTTATATCTTCAATCCCTCTGTCTGAAATAATAAACATATTTTGCGATGGCGTGCTCGACTTGTGCAATTTGTTTGAATATTCGTCGTTTCCAGCAAACGAACCATTCGCAATAACCAAAGTACCATTCTGCTCTTCCATAAACAAGTGGTGAATATGACCTATAAAAATAGCCTCATAAAAATTTTTTGTCATAGCCGATAAATCTTTCGCTAATGTCACAAGATTAAATCCATCTCCGTGCACAAAAGCATACTTCTTGCCAAACGCGTCAAATTCTCCAATTTGCTCGTTAATTTTATAATCATAAACAGTTACTCTTTCATTCTTTTCAAATCTCTTTTTTAATATATAATGAATCAACACGTCAAACGACTCTTTCGATAAGCAGTTACTCTTATCTTCAAACAGTCTTGAATGATTGCCAATGCAATCATAATAATCGACAGGCACATAAACCGATAAATTATCAACAAAATCAATTAACGCCTCCGATACTGAAACTATTTGCTGTATCACGTTTTCTCTGGACTCAATTCTTATCACGTTATGTATCAAACCAGCAATTAAGTCGCCAATACCTATAACAATAACATTCCTAATATTTTCGTCATACAACACACAATTAACAGCTTCATTCAATATATATTCTAATCTATCGTGAAATATTTTTGCGTTATATTCATTATTAAACTCATTAATTTCTAAACCATAATGAAAATCAGACAAAGTAATCACTAACGAGCGAACTCCATATCTTCTTTCAGCGTCGTCACTACCATACCTAACCTCTAATGGAGGCATAGCACCAACACACTTCTCTGCCATCTCTTTTACAAAATCTATTCTTGATTGCTCTCTAATCAATTTATTGAGAGCAGTCCTTTCATCCGAAATAGAATATTTGAGTTTTTGTAATTCTTTTAAGTCGCTATTGATAGTATTCTTTAACTCTGTTTGCCCTCCATTAGCAACCCTCTTTTGCATTTCTTTATATACAGCTAATCCACCATAAGGAGAATCTTGCGACTTTCTTAAACTATCAGGGTTATAATCTAATCCCAACAACTCAACAATATCACACCAATCTAAATCCCCGGGCTTCAACTCTTTTTTTATACCAATCAATCGCATTGCATAATCCAAATCGTTTTCGTTTTTCTTTCTTAAATAATTTGAATTAATCACTAATTAAGCACCAACCTTTTTCTTGTTGCTAAACCTTCCATAAAACCAATCAACAATCTCTCTTGGAGCTTCTCTGTTTTTCATTAGTTTAGCAATCTTATACCTAACTGTGTCTAATGCGATATGATATTTTTTTCTTTTCGATTTCTTATGTTTACAGGTTATGTAATAATTACCATTTTCTAATATATGGTGTTTCATTAATAATTCAAACTCTTCTCGTCTAATTTCCATTTTTCTTCGCCTCACTATCTATAATTTTTTGTTCTTCAGGAGAATAAATCATTTCGTCACATACACAATCCTTTGTAAAAAACTTCTTTCTTACACGACCTAATTTAACTCCCCTCATTCTCTCTTTGAATCTCTTACAAGGCTGAAAATTGATTACCCTATATTCTGGAACAAATTGATCCTTGAAACCTGTTAGCATATTATTCATAACTCTTGCCGGTCTTGTTCTTACCTCGAATTTACCAAACTGATCGAAATACATTTTTTCATTGTTTAACAAAATCTGACAAAGAGTTTCAATAAACAAATCTGTAAACTCATAACAAAAATCATAATTAACCACAGCAACAGTTACATTACCACCGGGACGCATAACACATTTGCTATATTGGCTTATAATCTCGTTTAACCTTTTAGCAAATTTAATTCTCGTTCTTTTTTGATTCTTACTTGCAATCTCATTTACAAATTCTTCGTCGTCGAACTCGTCGTCGTCTTCAATATTATCTATTAATTCTTCCTCGTCAACTTGTTCTTTATCGTCTTTTTGTTCTTCTAACAAATCGTCTTTACTTTTAGGCATTCTATCATCCTTTCTATAAATGTATAAAATCTATGTATATTCACGCAGTATTCTATCATAGTTCTCACTAAACATAATTTTATTATTCGTGTTCAAAGATTTTTTGGAACAATTCTCTTACATCGTTGTTCTCAATTTTATAATTTCCAACATTTTCATAATCTACCAACAATCTATATCTAATTCTTTTACCAACAATTCTTCCGTTCCAAACAAAAGTCTGATCTCCACTAGAATAAATTTTGTCTATATAATCAAAAACTTCTAACTCTTCCAAACAGGTGCTTGTATGAGATTGTTGTAATCGAATCCATTTCGAGAAGTCATTTTGACTGAAAGTAAAAATTCCATCTCCGTCTGCGTGTGCTTTAGCAAACAACAACACAGCCAAAGCACACAGCTTACTATTCTTCGTGCTAAAACGGTCGTTTATCTCTTTAATATCTTTTTCGTTCACATAAATATCTTTCTTGCACAACTCAACTCCGTCGCTAATAGCCATTCTAATAATGTCGTTTACATTGTGCAAGATAAAAACATCGTTATCTCGCCCCCACTTAAAAATAGCCTTGCGAATTTCTAACGGATCAAGTCCCTTAGTGCGAAAATACTTAGCCATTAAATAGCACATTCTAAAAGTACATTCTTTCTTTCGTATATTATCGCCAGCTAAATAACTCTCAACTTCTATTATCTCGTTTATCATAATTCCATAATTCCTTCCCATAACGCTTGCCTAAATAGAAATAAGAACCATTCCTATCTTTAACTGGCAACTCAATATCTACAGCCTTTATATTTTCTAAAATACCATCAGCAGCAACTCTCCACATAAATTTTTTGTTTTTCCCAGGATATTTTTGATAACATAACGTCACAGCAATATTTGCGAGCATCCTTCTATCAGGACAGACAGCTAAACACCTATTACGATATAGGTCATAATAATAAGCCCAGTCAATCGTAAAATATTTCGCGTCAGCATAACTCATAATATCGGCATACTCTTCTTTGTATGTCTCTCTACTTCTAATCTCTTGTTGTAAATCAGTCAATTCTTTCATTTCTTTACAAAAGTCAATAAAAATTTGTTCGACTAAACAGAATTTCTCAAAGTCAAACCCGACTTCTTCATCTATCATAATATGCCAATCAAAATCCTTATAACTACGCATCCACTTAAAAGATTTCTCCCACTTCTCAATTTGTCTGCATAAGCGATTCATATTACTAGGAGAAGTATTAAATTTGCTCTGCCTAGCATAATACGGACTTGCATACTTCATAAAATACGGCAACGGCTTGCTATATTTTGCAATATGTCTAGGTATATTGAATAGCACGCCCGTCTTCGCAAAATCTATAGCCTTTCCGATTAATTACACTAAGCAAATCAACATACTCCTCATATTTCTGCTTTTGTTCGTCATTGTGCGGCACTTTATTCAAATAACCAGTAGCACAATTAGAAGTCTCTCCAATTAAAGAGTTCATTGTTCGCTTAACCAATGCAAGCCTATTCTCCATTGTGTCCTCTTCTGCAAGAGAAGTGATTTTGTCGTCAATATCCATAACGATTGGCTTATCAGGGTGTACGCCTTTTTTCATAATAGGCTCATTAATCACAAGAACTAAGTCTCCGTCGTAGTCCGCTCCGATTAAGCCTTTGCGGCGTAATGCTTTTACCATTTACCATACAAATATTATCTAAATGACCAAAGTATTTATCGCCTACCTCGTCGCTAACCCCATTTAGTATAACGTGCTCAGACGGACATATATGAGGATTTCGCTCAATCAAATATTCCCCAATTAAATTACCATCCCTATTAGTAGAATAAAATTCGTCATATGCTAAAAACCCCTTAGCTGGCAAACCAGCTATTGCCTCCATAAACATTATTAAATCCGGTACTAAAAACTTAAAGCAGGCATTTATCCATAGTTTGCCACACTTCATATCGTCGATGTATTTTTCCATTAAGGAAATCATATAATTTCTAACCGTATATTCTTTAAGTATTGCAGGATTTTTCAATATTGCATTTACATAGTTGTTTAGCGGCTCACAATTATCAGCATAAGCGCCTAAGAAACAAAATGTATGAATATCCTCTCCCTCAATAATTTTTGTAATCCAATCAAAACTTTTTCGTGCCAAACTAGAAAAATCATAATATGATAAATCTAAATCCTGAAAAATCTGATAATTACCACGCGTATATACAGGCTCTTCTTCTTTACTAAAATTCCACTTGGCTACACCAATACAATGTTCATATTTCCTGAACATTTCCCAATAGTGTTCCCAATCACGCCTATCTCCATAGCGCTTAAAATATTTAAGCCCTTTATACATACTCTCGCTAATAATAATCATAACGTCATCAACGCTATG
>JAGCBE010000291.1 GCA_017652345.1 Methanobrevibacter sp. | reverse complement strand
ATTATAAATAATATATATTTTTATTATATAAAATATATAAATGTTTTATAGCTACTCAGAAATTAGAAGTAAGGGCAACATTGTGGAATACGCAATTTACTCTTACAACGAGGACGGCTCATTCGACGACATAGAGAACATCGTCTGTCTGAGCAAGCTAACGGACGTTAGCATTGAAGAATATATAAGGGCGAATTATGGACTACTACTAGACGACGTAGAATAGCTTTTTAATTAAAAGGACGGGCTTTCAGAATTAGGACAGTTATACGAAGGCTCCGTGAAATAGCGATGAACTGTCCGATATCGACGGAGATAACCATCGCGTTGGTTTAACGGCACATAGCCAGGTCGCTCCTGGAAAGCGAGTTCGATTCTCGCCCCGTCGCTTTGAAAGGGTTGCGAATGATAACATAGGTTTGGACTAGCTTGGTGGACAGCTAAGCTATGAAATAACCCGTGCTATCGGGGTTTTATCTTTTTATGTTGTAGGAAAATGAGAAATCCTAACGAATTTGCTTACAGCTTAAGAATTTATAAGTCTTGAGCTTATGACGAAACTGTCAACTTTAACGAATGAGAAACTATTAGAACAGTATTCTCTAGGGCAGGAGTAGATTATGAAGACTGAACTCTAGGTGGAATTGCTTACACACCAGAGAGCACTCTTGACGCTAGCGATAACAATTGAGTTATTGATATCGCTACAAAACAAGTAAAGCAGGGGTAATGATAACAAGTCCTTGCTAGCAATGGGCTATCTATCAAGGTAGTCCTTTTTTATATTGATAAGGCTGAACGGAATGAAGGTCGAAAGTTCTATCAAAGAGAACTATTCTTCTACCACAGTTGAGCCGATAACTAATACAGAACAGATTATTCCAATTATCTGTGAATGGAATGGCATTTCTGTAGAAGATTTTAAACGTATAGTTTGAGATTATCGTATAGCTTGAACTTATACAGACTGAACCCCTATCTTTATAATAGGGAGCAATGTTATAAACCCTATAGGAATGTATCTTATGGCAGTTTATAACGAAAAAGATGTAGTCTTCGAAAAATGAAATGACAAATTCTTCTGAACTCTTAGAGTTAGGAGCGAGCAAACAAAGTATGCTTTAGGAGATAAGGTTATTGACATTCCATTTAGAATTAGAGCAGAGAACGATGACACAGGAGAGAAAATTGTAATCTTTCCTAAGGCTTCGGATATTGTTCAAAAGCGAATGCGTGGTCTGTATGTAGTTAATCCAGGTTGGGCTGAAAGGCAGAGAATAGAGAAAGAAATTATGGCTAAGCTAATAGAATTAGCTCAAGTCAAAGGTTGAAACGAGATTATTTCTACACAAAATGTGATAGAAGACTTGCAAAAAACCTTAAAGAAGAGTGGAATTAAATTAGAATTATCTAACGAATGTATTCTACTTACATTTCCACGAAGAAAAGTGAGAGATGTCGCTTGAAACGATAGAGAATATCGGGCATCACCTATAGAAGTCAATATTGATTTTGTAAATAGAGTGGTGCAGAGTAGAGGTTATTCTTCTCACTGATTTGGAACTCCTAGTAGTTGGTGAAGCCCTTGTTGGTGAAATCGGGAAACAGATATTCAAAACCACCTACAAAATTGTGATATAAGGGAGTTGATAAATCTGATTATTAGTTGGGCGTATGGTTATAACTCACGTGATACTTGACTATCACACGATGGCAGACACCCACTAGGTAAATTAAGAGAATATCTATGGTATATTTACGACCATAGAGAGAGTGAAGAAACAAAAACAAAAATAGAACAAATGAAAGAACACCTAACAGAAATAAAAGAAGATTTGAATGTTGATTTCTGGCTTGAATGAGCTAGTGGAATTAGGGATTTTATTTCTAGTTTAGAATGCAATGAAACAGCCGAATAATGAGAGCCGTTTTGATAGACAGACTAGCTTACAGAACAACGATAAGAGAAAAGAACTTAGCGTTTGTGTTGTGTGAGCTTGATGAATTGGGAGCAATGCTGTCTATTGTCTGGCTAAACAAGGAATAGAACATATTAAGGTTGTTGATTTTGATAAGGTAGAAATTGAAAACACAGGTTCTCAATTCTATATAGAAAAACACATCTGAAAATATAAAGTTGAAGCTTTACAAGAGCAGATATTAGAGCAGACAGGAGTTAAAATTGATATTGTAAAGACAAAATATAAGGCTTCCAATATCAATGGCTACGACATAATAGTCTTAGCCCTTGATAATTTGGAAACAAGGAAACAAATTGTGGAAGATTGTGATAGCTGACAGATAATTCTTGATACTCGTATGGTAAAAAGAATTAGTCAGTGTTTTTCATTTTATGGTTTCCAAAAAGATAGGTGGTTTGAGGAATGTTATACAACAGACGAGAACACAATTCAAGAAGTAGCTTGCACTGAAAAAGCAATAGCTCACAACGCTCTAATGATGGCTTGAATTGTAGGTAGTTTAGTGTGTGATATTTGTAATAATAAACCTCTACCACGAAAAGTCCAATGTGATATGGTAAATTATGTTTTATCTTCTAACCGATAATCAAATGGCAGAATATGAACACATTTGAAGCTCTGACTATTGAGATATCTATCTTAAAAGGGTTGGAGAAAAAATACAGATAATAAGATACACTCCATTAGATTATGAGTATATGGACGATTATATTAGAGATAATCACGATATACGTTGAGAATGGCAAAATGATGTTTGGAATTGAAACACAGAAGAATGATACGATGATTGGCTACAAAATTATGAATATCCATATGACGATTATTTTTCTTATGATAGTGATACAGGAGAATATTATGACGATAATGACGATGATACTACACGAGATTATTTCTATACAGATAGAGATAGTAAAGAAGATGTAGTAGAGATGGTTATGGGTACATTTGAAGATAGCTACGAGGGTTGAAGCTTCTCACGGAGCACAGGTATGGACGATGCAAGAATGAGAAATATAATTAGACAATATTATGACGAATGTGTTGCATATTCTAAGGACAGAGAAGAAGCCAAGAAACCACATTGGAATGTTTTTAATTATTATAAATAAGAAAATGCAAGTAGTTTGAGAAAACAACAACGAAGAACAAAAACTCTTTGAAGAAAAAAGAAAAAAGATGAACGAGCTTATTGGTTTGAATAACATTTCTATCAAGGAGAATTTAACGTTGTTAATAAATGGTTGGTGTGCAGAACACATCAAAAGGTTGCATAAAGAATACCCGAATACAGAGTGGCTTGCAGTTTGTAGGGTTGAGCCACAAGGTAATTGAGTTTTCCTTATGACAGATATGATTTTCCCTTGACAAAAGGGCGTAGGTTGAGAGGTTGAAACAACTAAAGAATGAATGGAGTGGCTTAATAAGGAGCTATTAGATAGATGAGAGAATGCTAAACTATGGAATTGTATTTTACATTCTCACCATCATATGTGAGTGTTTTGGAGTGGAACAGATGATAATGCAAGGTTGTGAATGAATGACTGAAGGCAAATGGAACGAGCTGTGGTAACGGCATACGATAAGGAGTGAAACATAGACTACAAAGGTTGTTTGAATTTTTATAAACCTTATAATATAGAAATTGATGCAGATGTAAGAAACGAAGATAAACAAAATGTTATAGAAAAATATGAAGCATATCTAACGAGAATAGCAGAGAGCGAAACAGCTTTCTATGAGTTTTTATTAGATAATAATAAAGATTACATAGATAGTATAACAGAAACTCCAAGCTATTCTAAAATAACAGACTATCTATGAATAGATATAACAGAAGATTTGAAAAAGAACTACAATGAATTGAATGACAAGATATGAAACCCAGAGTTGCTAGATTATTTGCACTCATTGAATGAATTAGCACATCAATTAGCAGTAGCAGAAATAAATAATGGTGGAGCTTATACAGATATGCAAGTTGAGTATTGAGCTTTCTGTGATTGGAGTGATAATTTATTAAGTCAATTAGAAGAAAATAGAAAATCTAAAGTTGAATGTAAAGAGTGGGGCACGCTTACTAGTCAAACAAGCTACCCTATAAATAGGTATCTTGAAGATGATTATTCAATTTATGAAATAACAGATAAGTATTCTGAAAGTCAAGTCAGACAAATGTTTTGACTAGACTATACGATACCATTAAAACTGTGAGATAGTAGAGAGTGGCTTATTCGGGACAATTATGTGTGAGAATATGTTTATATAGAAGACCGAGCAGAAGAATATTGAGATATGTATTATAGATACTATTACTAATTTATATCTTAATCAAAAAGAAAATGGACTTTTTTGAATGACTAATATATCATTCCCCAGACAGTTTAATTCCTATAGAAAATAGGTGGTATCTTGGAGATGTTGATGACTTTCAAGTTGTATTAGCTTTTGAGAATTGAGAGATTAGAATATATTCATATCGTCGAGATAGCGATGATGACCAAGACCAAGAAGACTGATGGTGGTTTTGTTGAGATGTATTTGAAAGCTTCAGTGGTTGCTACCACCAAGATAGTATTGGTTATGTGAAGGTAGATTTTTATAACTTAGCAGACGCAACAGAATTGATTATCAATTCTTGTAAAGAACAATTAGAATATATTTCAGATTATACCATAGAAGATGTATGCAAACACTTAAAAACGCGAGAACCTAAAATAAAAAAGGCTATCAAAGTTTACAATTATTATAAATAGTTTTTATATTTTAATACAAAAGAAAATGAAAAGTTTGTATAGCGACAATGCTATTAGGAGTTTACCTAAAGAAATGATTAGGAGAGAAGATTATTTTTATCTAGGTTATGTAGATGGTTATGATACTTATTTGGTAGTAGAAGAATGAGAGTTTAGAATTTATAATTTTGAGTGGTGGAGTTATGAAAGTATAGTAGATTGAGAACACGAAGAAGAAGATTGGCGATGTGATATTGGTGCTTACTTTCAAGGGCGTGAAGAAGAAATGGATAAGGACAGTTGTGAATATTGTGTAGCAAAATTTGATTCAAATAATCCGCTTGAAATGGCTTTGGAATTGGCGAATGTATGTAGTGAAGAACTAGAAGATAATACATATACACGAGCAGATGATGGTTTAGTTAAAGCAGAGTTGGTTGATTTTCTTAAAAGGTGAATGGTTAAAGTAAAGAAATACCAAAATAGTTTTGCTTATCATTACTATAAATAAATTCCCTAAACAAGCTGACAGCTTATTGCTTTTTCATTTTCCAATAGGTTGTTAGCTTATTTAGGGGGCTTATTTAATAAGTTCCCACTTCATTCCGTTATGAAAAATATTTTAAGACACATTGATTTATTGAGTGGAACAATTACCCATATAACATATTCAGTGTGTCTTATTTTAATTTTGAGAACAAAGAGAACTACAGTTTCTTATCAATTTTTTATCATTTAACTATTTGAAAATGTCCCAATGAGAATGTCCTTGTTGTCATAGCAACAACTTAGAGTATGGAGCTGTTGAATTTTATGATGACCAATGTTATTTCCCACGAACTTGTTATGACTGTAAAGTTGAATGAGAAGAATGGTATTCAATGGAGTTCATAGAACACGCAAATCTATACGATAAAGACTGAAATGAAATTCATTTATTTGATAATAAAGAATAAAATGGAAACAGCTTACGCAATAGAAGATTTACAAAAATTATTGTCCTTCTGCATTTATGAAATGTACGAGAAGGAGAATAGAGATTTTGATTGTAAGTATTACTTAGAGTATATCAGAGATAAGTTATGAGCTTTATCTACTAACCTAAAAGAAGATGCAACACATTAGAACTCAACGAGAAATCTTTAGACAGATAGTAAAACCTTACTGTGATGACGTCTTTGATTTCTTTCAATTAGCCCAAGGGGGTAAAGAAAATTTTCTACATAACATTGAAATGGAATTTATAGATAAGCAAGAAGAGGAACTTACTAAGTATATGAACGCTTGACTAGGGTGAACGACTACAAGAGAAGATTTAGAAGAAAGATTTATCTTTTGGGTAGAGAAGAGTAGAGGCAGACCATTAGATATGGGAGAAATGAATGATATATATGAAGCTATTGAAAACTGGGCTGAAGATAATGGGTATGGTTATTTGTATGAAGATTAGTTTT
>JAGCBE010000290.1 GCA_017652345.1 Methanobrevibacter sp. | reverse complement strand
ACCAAATGGCCATGTACCAAATGTAAAGGAAGAGTATGTGAAGAGTGCAATTTCACAGGCAAGCAATACCCAGAATCAGTGGAGGAACTTTTATCCGAAACTGTCTTAAAGCACACAAATGGATACTAAGCCAAGTTCCATGGTGCTGGAAGGGAAGACATTGACGTTAGGATGTTAGGCACAGGAAGGCCTTTCGTGCTTGAAATCAAGGAGCCAAAGATTAGAAGAATAGACCTTGAAAAAATAGCTGAAGAGGTTGCTGAAGTCGCTGCAGGGAAAACTGAATACTTGAACCTTAAGTTTTGCGAAAGAAAAAGAAAAGCTGAAATTAAAGTGTCATCCCCAGATACCTATAAGGTTTATAGGGCATTGGTAAAATGTGAAGATGACATTAAAAAAGAGGATTTGGAAAAACTCCAATCTCTCCAAATAATCCAACAAAGAACCCCTATTAGAGTTTCCCATAGAAGAGCGGACAAGATCAGGGAAAAGGAAGTTAAAAACATTGAAACCGAGTTCATTGACTCAAAGACCTTTGAAATGATCATTAAAACAGAAGGGGGATTGTATATCAAGGAGCTCATATCAAGTGATGAAGGAAGATCAAACCCTAGCGTTACTGAAGTTCTTGGCACACAGGCAATCTGTGCAGAATTGGATGTGATTGAAGTTGGAATCAAATGAAATGAGATTCTGCTTCAAAACTACTTTTTTTAAATATTTCACAAATCCTTAAAAAACATAAACTTTATTAATATCTTAAAATATATAGTTTAATACTATCAAAAATAGAAGATTGGATTATTGCTGAAATCCAGTCACTAAAATTTTATGATATTTTATAATATTTTTGATATTTTTTTCTTTCAATATATAAAATTTGGATATGTTCTAATCAATTAAACCTACGGTTAGGGCTAAGTCTAAATAAGACTTATATATTGGCTTTTACAATGAATAGCTAAACCGAAGGGCTTGAGCTATGATATTCAACTTAAATATTGTACTGGGCTACTAGCTATTTAAAAAGATATAAAATGATGGGTTTTATATTTTGATACACAATTAATTAAATATTAAAGAGGTATAAAAATGCAAAGATCCAGAGGATTTAAAAGTAGAAGTAGAAAAAAATTGACCAAAAGAGTAAGACCTGGTCGTGCAAATCCAATTACCAGAAGAATTCAACAATTCGAAAATGGTGATATGGTACACATTATCATCGACCCAAGTATCCAAAAAGGCCAACCTCATTCCAGATTCCATGGAAAAACCGCTAAAGTAGTGGACAAAAAAGGTAAAGCTTACATACTTGCATTAAAAGATGGTAATAAAGCAAAAGAATTAATCGTTACTCCAGAACACTTAAAATTACAAGAGTGAGTACAATGATTGGGAAAAAAACATTAGAAACAGAACCAATACCTGCAGCTAAAGTGAAAGAAATTCTTGAAGAGTTTTCAGAAAAACATGAACTTAGTTATGAACAAAACTTAACTTTAGCTCATGTAACTAATCTAAATAAACTTTCCCTTGAAGATACTGAAAAATTAATCGAAGAACTTGAAGCTTATGTCGACCACAAACAAGCTGTTCGTATAGCAGACATTGTGCCAAGAGACATGGCTGACTTAAGATTAATTTTCGCAAAAGAAAGAAATGCTCCTTCAAACGATGAAATGAAGGAAATTCTTGAAATCTTAGAAAAATATGATGTTGAAGAGGATTTATTCTTATAAATCTCTTTAAATCAAATTATTTTTCTATTTTTATTCTTCAATGCAGAGATTACTTTTTAACAATTTTTACTACTTTTAACTATTTCTTATTTTTATTAAAAAATACTGTTTTACTTTTTTTAAAATTTTTTTAAATTTTTTATTATGTTTATTTTAAAAAATATTT
>JAGCBE010000289.1 GCA_017652345.1 Methanobrevibacter sp. | reverse complement strand
TTGAGATACAGAGGAAACCTGAATGGTCAAATTGAAGAGTCATTTACAGGACATGAAATCATTAGAGCATTCAATCAGGAAGAGGAATCCATGAGAATCTTCGAAGAGGAAAATGAAAAGTGGTATGAACAGGAATGGAAATCCAAGTTCTTTTCAAGCCTATCCGGTCCTTTAGTTCATTTCATTTCCAATCTTCAATATGTAATCATATCAGTTCTTGGAGCAGTCCTTGTACTTCAAAGGGCAATAAGCGTTGGAGACATCTTGGCATTTATCCAATACTCCAAAAACTTCACAACTCCAATTGAACAGATTACAAGAATCATGAACATGATACAGACTGCAATGGCAGCAAGTGAGAGAATATTTGAATTCCTTGAAATAGATGTTGAAGAGAATCCGTCCCAAGAGCAAATCAAGGAAATGACTGATGAAATCAGTTTTGAAAATGTCAACTTCGGTTACAGTGAAGATGAATTGGTGATTAAAGACCTCTCATTCAAAGTGAAGAAAGGAGAGAAAATAGCTATTGTAGGTGAAACTGGAGCAGGAAAAACCACAATTGTGAAATTGCTTATGAGGTTCTATGACCTTAACGGCGGTGAAATAAAGATTGATGGTGTAAACATCAATAGCTATGATAAGCATAGCGTAAGGTCTCTTGTAGGTATGGTGCTTCAAGACACTTGGCTATTCAATGACACAATATACAACAATATACGCTACGGTAAATTGGATGCTACTGAAGAGGAAGTCATAAACGCTTCAAAAGAAGCCCTTGCAGACCATTTCATAAGACAGATCCCTGAAGGATACGAAAGCGAGCTAAACGAAGATGCAGACAATATTTCCCATGGACAAAAGCAGTTATTGACAATTGCAAGAACCATTCTCTCCAACAAGCAGATACTGATTTTGGATGAGGCAACATCTTCAGTTGATACAAGAACTGAAAAGCTTATTCAGGAAGCTATGGATGAATTGATGAAAGACAGAACAAGCTTCATCATTGCTCACAGATTGTCAACTGTAAGAAATGCGGATAAAATCATTGTAATTGATGATGGCCACATAATAGAGCAAGGTTCACATGAAGAGCTGTTGGAACAGAAAGGATACTATTACAACACTTTAAACACTCAAAAAGGAGGTGTATGATATGACTTATGATTTGGATTATGGGGAAATCAATAATGAATTATTATATCATCAATTATCCTTTTTAAATGGGATTCTTGAAAGGAGAAACATCAGATTTGATCCTGAAAAGAAGAATTTCACAAGAGGCCAAGGCAGAATACTGATGATTCTCAAAAGAAAGGATGGCATTTCAACTAAGGAATTGTCTGAAATCCTGAACATCAGCGTAGGCTCCCTTAATGAAACATTAAATAAGTTGGAGCAAAAGGAATACATTAAGAAAATACCTTCTCCAGAGGATAAAAGAGTGTTGCTGATTTATCTAACTGAAAAAGGGGAAAAGTTCCATCATAAAAAGCCTAAGGATATGGATATCTTTGAATGCCTAAGCAAAGAAGAGAAAATAGAATTCCACAATTACTTGAACCGCTTGACAATCGAGCTTCATCGAAAATTCAAGGAAGAGAATCCTGAAAAATATGAAAGAATGCTGAAGCACAGACAAGAAGTCTTGAAAAAGCATTTCAATTGCGATAATATTGATGAAGAATGGTTTAAGATCATTAAGGAAAAATAGAAAAAGAAAAATAAAAAATTATTGTTTTATTTATAGAGAAAAATTTTAGTCAAGGTTTTTGGTCGAAGACCAAAAAGCTTGTTTATTTTTTAGAATTAGCCAATTCATAAGTCTTGTCTATAATCAATTCAAATAGATTATCTGTTTTAAGTTCAATTGGCTTATGTGGATTGACAATAAAGCTTAATGCCTGTTTGGTAATCTCCTCTAAATCAGTTGTTCTATACATCAATCCATTGTTTACATAGAACTGGTCTACAGATAAGGTGTCTCCAGGATAACATGAGATGACAGGAGTCTGTAGAATAGCTGCTTCCCTATTCATTGTTCCACCTGCACCAATCACC
>JAGCBE010000033.1 GCA_017652345.1 Methanobrevibacter sp. | reverse complement strand
CCTGCCATAGCACCATAATCGTTTACTGCAAGGATATTTCCCACTGCAGTATATTTTCCAGGAAGTCTTGCAACATTAAGCCCTGCATCCTCTAAAAGTTCTATTTCTCTATCAGTTGCATGTGGAGAAACAACAAAACCATTAGAATTTCCAGTAGCGAGAACTCCATTCAAATTGCATCCTGCAATGGAAGTTCTAATCAAATCGACTTCAAGTGCCTCTTTCATCACAGGTTCCATTTCAGTAGGAAGATTAAAAGGAACAATAGCTACTTCATCATTAACGGATATGTAAACTCCTAAATTAGGATTTCCAGTTAAATTTATTCTTTTAAGCATATTTTATTCCTTATATAAATTTTAATTTTTAATAGATTGAAAAGATGATTAAATATAGTCATAGCAAAATTAGTTTTCTGCTAAAGTTGCTTTAACAACACCTTCTTCATCTTTTACAGCGTTTACTTTTACTTTAGATGGAATTTTTTGAATTCCTCTTTCCCAAATAAATTCATTAATAGAAGCATCAAGTTTAACTTCTTCCGCTTTCATATGTTTCATTAAAAAGTTTTGAACTTCTCTGATAGCTCTAGGAGCTCTGATAGTTCTTTTAACGTTTTTAACTTTTCTAAGTGGAATAACATAAGTTCTTTCTAATTCTTCTGCCATATTAAACACCCCTATATTTTAAGATCATTTCTTCTCCAATGTCTAGGTTTTGGTCTGTATCTTAATTTACGTTGAGTTTTAGAATAAGCCCAAATAGGGATTCTTCTGTTTTGTTTATTAGCTTTAGCCATTCTTAATTTTTTAGCTAATGGTTTATTTCTACTCATTTTTTCACCGCGAATAATAAATTTGATATTTTGAAAAATAATTTAATTAATCTTTAACTATTAATGATAACAACTTAAATCCTGTTTGATTCATTTCTTTAGTCCAATAACATTAGTTTGATAATGTTCTGGGAAAATATCTGAGGAATTTCCTCCTTTCTTATCAATCAAACAACGGATTTCAACCTCATAATCTGAACTGGTATCCTTATTGCTCTTTTCATGCTTCAATTCAAAAAGCTTATCCACAAGATATTTGATGGTCTTGTAGCCGAAACTATCAAGATTCATATATTGAATATCTTTCCTGTCTTCCAAGCTTCTGATTTGATTTCTGTTGAGCTTAGGAGTCTTGTCATCCCTTCTTGTGCCATCGGCAACAAGTTCGTAATGATTTGCAACTTCCTCAACAACAGCTTCGTGAAGATACTTTATCCCATCATTAGGAAATCCATCTTCCATAATCATATCAACAGCTTTTTCCAGAATGGAAATGTCCAAATCTAAAACCTTATGCTTTAAACCAATGGACTCTGCAGATTTTCGAGCTGGATGAAATGAATCATAAACGCCGAAGTTAGCAGTAACAAGTTCAACATCAAAACCTAATTGGTCAAGGATAATTCCCATCAATGAACTGTCTTTGCCACCGCTATAAAGAACACAAGCTTTCATTTTACCAAATCACTATCCAATTACCTTCTTGTAATGTGGATTTCTCTTTTTTGACCCATGAGATTTCTAAGTAAAACTTTAAGCTGTTCATCAGTTACTTTTCCTCTAAGAGAACCTGCTTGAGCTGATTGGAGCAATTGAATCTCAATATTTTGAACGAGTTCTGGCTTGGTTAATCTAAGATTATCCAATCTTCCACGAGCTTCAGGAGTCAAAATTTGTTTCATAGCTTGCTTTAACTGAGCTTCCATTTCAGCTTGCTGTTGTTGAGCAGCTTGCTGTTGTGCCAATTGTTGTTGAGCTAATTGCTGTGGGTCAGCGTTCATAGCTGCTTGTTGTTGTAATTCAGCCATACGTCTTTTGCGTATTTCATCAAGTTCACTCATAATCAAAACCCCATTAATTTAAATTATTTTCTGAATCAACCATTAAATAATCATCAAAAATATTCCATGATTAATTCTAATTAATTCTACCTAATATTTTGAAAGTTCTGGAATATCTTTAATTAATTCAGCAGAAGTATTATCTAAGAAAGATCTACCTTCTGGAGTAATAATTCTTCCAGCATCGACTTTTTCTACGTAACCTGCATCTTCTAATTGATGTAAAGCTACTCTTACAATAGAGCCACTACCTTTTCTGAATTTTTCAGGGTTAACTCCTCTGTCTTTTTTACCACCGTAGAAGGTTCTTAAACTTCTTACTCCAACTGGTCCATCAATATAAACTCTTCTTAAGATAGAAGCGCATCTTACATACCACCAGTCGATGTTTTCTGGTTTTCTTTCTTTGTGAACACCAGTTTTAACAAGTTTTGTCCATTCAGGGGCAACAATTTTATCATTATTATCTCTAAATTCATCTGCAACAGTATTAATTAATAACTCTGCAGGAACATCAAATACAGTTGTCATATAATTTTCTCCAATTAATATGTTTCTAATCTAATCTTCTCACTCACCTAAGACTGGTGTCTGTAACTCTAAGTGAATAATCTAATTAGATTGTTTTTTATAAATAACAGCAACATTTCCTCTAACGTCAATAAGTTGGGATTTAGTGCCTTCAACAATGTTGCTTATTAAATCATCTTTATTTCTTGCTACATTTTTAGCAAATCGTAATTTAATAATAGGATTGGATTTTAACTGACGTTTAATCTCTTCAATAACATTGTCATTAACACCAGCTTTTCCAATATTTATTGTCATAGCGGAACGAGCTTCATTCATAATCTCTTTTTTTGAAAGTGTAAGAGTCAATTTTAGCTCTCCTTTTTAACTTTTTTTCCCTGATGTAAGGAATTTTCATGATATGGCCACACTCGCCACAATAAATATTAATTTCATTATTAATTAGCCGGACAGCGCAGTTGTGACCGGGAACCAAAAACTTGTAACAATTTTTACAGTATCTTCGTCCCCACGCTTGAGGAATTTTTGTATTGTACTTCTTTGAAATCTTTCGAGCAAGCTCAACATAACGATGAGATCTTTCAGGATGCTCTTTATATTCCTTTTCTGCACGATTAAAAAGAATATCCATCCTTTCTTGAGCTATCTCAATCATCCAATCAGGTTTTTTTCCTCTAGCCATAGATACTCCTCTCATACACAGTATAATCTCTTTAAAATAACTAATTGCTTAAATAAAAGTAGATTTTGATGAGAAATCAAATTTAAAGCAATGTAAAAATAAAGCAATTAAATAATATTCCTAAAATATAATAGTACAAGAGGAATATTAAGATAAGATATGTTTTTTATTATATAAAAAGGTTTTCTATATTATAATATATTATTATAAAAATTATATAAAAAAAGTAAAATGATATGGAATATCAATGTTTTTTTAGAGATTTATTGACTATTCCAAAAGCCATTCCATGAAATCGATTGAACCAACAGGGCATTCAATTTCATCAGTTGCAATAGCTATTATTAAATCACGAATCTCTTCAACAGATTTATCGCTTGCATCTATCTCATTGGTCTTTTCACCATAAATGTCATAAGCTTCTGCTGAACAGACTGCAAGTGCCTCAGCCTCAAGATTCTCTTGAATTTTAGACTCAGAATAATTCCTTTCTTCAAGCCTATTCTTAAGAATAGCTGGATTTAAACGAAGAACAATCATCTTATCTGCACCTTCACAAAGATGAGACAAATGACCTTCCACTATTAAAACACAATCACTGCTTTTATCGATTTCATCGTTCAAGCATTCAT
>JAGCBE010000288.1 GCA_017652345.1 Methanobrevibacter sp. | reverse complement strand
TGTGTCAATCATTATATATATTATATAATATAAATCAAGTTAAAATTATACAGCATCATAATCACATACTGCATACATTCATTTAGGTATCTCAAAGAACTCTTCATAATCATTTATATCAGTTAGGAATATATCTTTCTTGACAGTTAGTATTCAGTCTTTGTATTCAAAGTATTCATTCTTACTAGCACTGTCTGCCTTCCTATAACTATTCCATCTCTTTCTTAGTCTTTCATAATAATCATCATCGTCATCATCGTCTGCTGGTCAGTAATCATACAGACTTTTCTGTGTATATTTACTATCACTATATAGTTTAACGCTTCAATATACTGGAGCTTTATATATTGGATAATCATTTTCAAGATGTTGAACCAAATACATTGTAGCTTCTAATGCATTCTCTAGCTCATCACACTTAATGAACTCAGTCTTTTGATGTGGATTGTAATATCCAACGCTTAAGTTTACACAGTTTAATACTTTGCTTATATGATTAGCATCACTTGCGTAACCTTTAGTTGGTTTATATCCAAACTCTTTTGTTAATCTATGTACTTCATCTTGGAATTCTTTAGAACAATAACTGTTCTCATATCCAATTATATCTCAACCTCCACGTCTATCTAACGTTAGACAATACTTACATTCACTAAGCAAGTTACTATGTTTAGTAACAAATTCTCTTGCTCAATTCATTCAAGTCTCTTCTTGTCTAGTGAATAGTAAGCTTACTTTGTTTCATAGCCTCTCATATATTTCCATTGCGATTGCTATTCAACACTTGTCATCACCTCAGATTACTGCTGGTTTAGTACAGCCAATCATTCAGTTCTTCAAGCGTAAGCTGTCTAAGTTCTTAACACACTGTTCACTTTGTACAGTATCCATATGTGCATTAAGTAATGGAGTACCTGGATTAATAAGGAATATATTACCATACTCATCGCTCTTAAGTTTATTATTCCAGCTCTTTAAGTATGCTATTACTTCTCTCTCAGGATATCCTTTATTATCGAAATGTTGTTTTAGTTGTATTAATCTAAAACATTTTTTAACTACTGACATTGATGATGATTATTATAAAACTAAAGTGTTCTTAAATTGTCTTGTATTTGCTCTAACTTTTTCTTTACATACTCACATCTTTCTTCATAAGGCATTGGTTCGCCAGGTAAGAACTTATATATCTTACCATAGTTTAATACATTAAGGCATTGTTGTAAATCTATTAGAGCAATCTCTATTGTCTTTACTCTGTTATTCATACTGATAATAAATAATTATAAAAGTTTAGTTAGATGTCTCATAGCTATATCTATTTCTTCCTTTGTCCATTCAATACGGAAGTTTACGTATTGTCTATTTTCTGGATTACATCTAAAACATATAAGCGCATCATTCAAATATGATATAGCTCGATGTAATATACGATGATACATATTATATTTTCTATTAACTGTCATTTTAATAATCTTTTAATAAACTAATTGTTTCTTGGATGCAGTTTATTAGATATGTTTCATACTTCATTTGAAGCCTAGCAAATTCTAGATATGCATCGCCACCAGGAGTTACATTTACCATATTATTATGATGGTTTTTAGCTTGACTAAGATAATATCTTGCGTCTCTAGTTCTGCCTCTAGCAAAATATATTACTCTAGCCCTGTCTTTATAATGACTACGATACATTGTAATATATAATTATAAAAGTAATTCTAATTTATCTATAGCTTCTCTTATATATCCTCTAACCATATCAATATCCAGGTCATCAAGATATTCACTATCTACTGTTAATAAACATATAGCTAAATCTATACGAGTATATATTATATCATTTAATAAATCTTCACGGTCGAGAGCCATTATAATAAGTATGCTTTATCTAAATAATCTGTAGCTCGAACTAATCAATCTATCTCTCACTTACGAACTACTGTTCAACCATCACAATAATAACCACAGTTACTTATCAAACGTCTTAATGGTTGACATAAATCTGTTACAACAGTATCACTCTTCATTCATAGAGAAGCTAAGTATGAATAAGTACTATCGTCGTGAGCACTATAATTACTTGCAATAACTTTATATCATTGAGCTTTCAAGTCAGTGACTATAGATTTATATACTTCCCCTCTCATTGCTGCGTCACTGAACTGTCAGCTATGATACAATCTATCTATTAATATATATTCTTGTCCTTCTTTATCGTACATAATACGAGTTGTTATCCTAGCAAATGGTTCTGTACCATTCTTAGTATATAATAATATAGGACAGTTACATCAATTAGTTATTGCATCGTATGCTCAACGTGCATAGCTATCACTATTGTTACTCTTCTGACAACTATGAACTTTCTCGTTTAAGTTAAATGCTTTTACTTTATGTTCTAAGTCACTGCTTAATACATACTTAAACTCTCAAGTCATTTGTTCATTAGTCTTTTCTACTTTACAATCATCATAAAACTTATTAATACTTTCGCTTCTCTCTCTTATATTTCACATCGTATCTATATATTTCCATTTAACTAATCAATTCTCATCCATTCATTGTAGATAATAATTATGAAACCTACTAATCTTTTCTCACTTTCGAATAGTAGTCTCAATATTATGTTCTCTTCTAACTCTATCTAACAACTTCTGAATGTTTGATAATATCTGTACATTATTATATCTAACCGTACCTTCTATCTTTATAGGTTCTCGTGTATAATAATGATTAAACGTTTTGTTGTGATGATAGAACTCAGTTAATAATTCTTTTATTTTTGTTGGAGTTTCTCTTTCAGTTTGGAACTGTCAAATACTATTTACATATGAAGTATTATCTACAGCTTCACCTCTTGGGTTCCAACTTTTACTATCGTTCCTAACTACGAAGTTTAATCTACCATCAGCAGATGGTGTATCATCTGCTAATGATGCATTACATATTCAATCCCTATGATACACTCAACACGTTGGACAATAACATAATCAACTTCTATATCTCATAACACATCTCATACAATATCAATCACTATGTAATGCAAACTCTTTATGTATAGGTGTATTACAACCACTACATAGACGAACATCTGGATGACTTCTTTCATAGTATTCTCATCTGAAGTATGCAAGTTCTCCTTTAGCTAATTTATTATTGAGACATTCTTTACAATAAACCATATCAAAGTTACCTGAATGTTTAACATTGATAAGTTCTTTATCTTCTCAACAACCTGGACATTTCATTGCGATAATAATTATAAGCTAAATAATATTTACTTGGTCTTTACTTAGATTAAATAATTGTTTACATACACTATCTTGAGTTCGAAATAGTTTTTGAATATCACTTTCATCTATTACACAAAAGTATCATTCTCTATCCCAAACTATTTGTCAATCAAGTTCTCATACATATGTATACTTATTGTTATCATTATAGAACGTATCTCATACTTTCATATCGTCTAGACTAGGTTCTTTATTGAAGTCTGCGTTCTGTATATGTAACGCACTAGACATCAATGCATTAATCTCGTCTATGGTAATTGTTATTTTACCTTTATCCTTTATATAAAGTATGTTAGCAGGTACTATATACCTGATTGGATTGTTTAAGTTCTTTCACCACTCACTGATGTATACACTTTCTCAGTCTTGGAAGTCAACAACAGCTTCAGCTCAAAGACATTTTCATTCCATAGTTTCCTCATTGTCTTTTAATGTTGTGACTATATCTCCTTTCTTAAACTTAGCCATAATACTTTTGTCTAATAAATAAAAACCTCCCATAACCCCAGGGCTTGGGGCCCTGGGAATAGGTTAGGCTAAAACAAAATCACTACTACAATTAACGAATGTGTCTCCACTCCTGCTCACAGCTACACTTGTATTCTATTACTAATACCTCCGGATGTACTTCATAATAATGTACAATGTAATTCACTACATTGCCTGCGAATTAATGTAACTCCGAACATTCGTATTGACTACTGTCCGATTACTCAGAGCTTATCAGATAGGTGAAACGTTCATACTCTTAACCTTTAGGGATAAGTGTATGATGACAGGGGGAACTAGTCCCCCTTATACTAATCTAATACAGTCTTTGGGTCGTACTTATCCTCTGGCTCATCACCAATAAGTTTAGTATACAATCCTTTAATGTCTGTCATTGGTTTATCTTTTAAGAAATCAGCCAATGCTTTCATATCAGACATCGCTTTCTTAAATGCATCTGCATCATATGCATCTGCACTTACAGTTAAGTCATTAACTTTAGCTAATAAGTTGTTTGAGATTTTACCTAACTTAACTTTTAATTTATTAGTTAAGTCTGAGAAATCTGTAACAACTTTTGCAAAGTCTGCTGCCTTATCAAGCTCGTCATCAGTGAAAGTTTTATTCATTATCCTTTGCTCGATTGTACCTGCTGTGAAGTATTGGTTCTCCACATCTGTTGGTCTTAATCTACTAAAAGCTAATGAATAACTAACTTTGTTTCAGTTGGCATTAACTAGTGGCTCTCAGTCACAATTACATTTGTAAACTTTAACCTCTCAGTTACTGTCTTTAACTCAGTCAGTTAAAACGTGTTCACCTTTCTTGAACTTAGTAAGTCAAGTGACATTTCGTACTACATACTCAGTCATTCTAATAAAGAATAATAATATAAAGCCGACAGTTTTTAAATGGACTTACCGTCCTGGTCCATATATGTAGGAAATGAAAGGGGCTAACTATTTAACGCCTCAGTTAGGTGTTCCTCTGGCGTCATATCTTTTTCTGTCATCTCATATAACTTTCAATTAATATATTTATATCATCGATTATAATCATTTACTATTGGAAATCAAGCTCAAGTTATATTTGCATTCTTATTTCTTTCAGAGCTATCTTCATTACTATTAAGATTAAGTTTTCTCTCTGCGTGTTGTCAACTTAATGCTACAAACATATCTGCATCTCGTCAGTATTTATCTATACTATCTTTATAACTTTCGCCTGGTTCTATTGTGCTTCATTCCTCTCGTGGTAAATGTTCTACTGGTGTACATTCTAATATTCATAATGGATATCGTCATCTAGTTTCATTATATATAGTTTTAATCTTTCAGTCTTCTAATTGATAGACTGGTATAATAACTTGAAACTCTCACATATTAGTTTCTCTATCGTATAATCCTGAAATGCGAACATATATATCCTGAAATCCTCGACGTTCTTTGAACGCATTATAATCATCTTTGAATGTACGCTTAGGACTTTTAGCTGGATGACTATACTTATAAAAGTAAGTCTTAGCAAACTCTCTTCGTCAATCTATTATAGTCTTACGAAGATGTCACTTGAATATCTGTCATTGTTTATAGAACAGGTCTCAAGTTTTATAAATTCTTTCCTCTCTAAAGAGCATTATAATATAATATATTAATTAAAATGGAATATTAACGCTACACTTTTTTAGTAGTATCCAATTGATTAACATATCTATATTCATTTTACTTCAATCATTCCATACACTAACTCACTTGTTTGATGATGTAGCATATCAATATCAATTTACATATAGATATCTATGTCTTGGTTTCTTATTAAATAACGGATTGCATTTCTTATATTGAAACCTACCACTATTAGGATGTTTCCACATTCTATTTAAATAATTATATAATACTATTAGTTCATAGTTATCTCTCTTAGATATGTTATCCTTCTTTATCTTATCTCTAATAGTATTCCTTATCTTTCTAATTAATCTATTATTAAGTGGAATACGAAAACATTTAAAAGTATTTTTATATTTCATTAGTATATATTATACATATAAAAGGTAGCCATACCTACCTCGTAACCTGTGGACAATTCTAATGGCCTTTTATTCTATTATTAGAAAGATGACTACACC
>JAGCBE010000287.1 GCA_017652345.1 Methanobrevibacter sp. | reverse complement strand
ATATTCATACAATCAACTTGATAGTCTAGCTTTGTAGTTAACTATAGTTGATTTATCAGTATTAACTCATAAATATAATTTATGATACAATATTGTTTTTAAACTAAATATATCACTTTCTCAATGGAACCATCTTAAATGTTGTTTATATTCTTGCATCCATTCATCCGTCTTACTATCAGTTAAGTTATATCTATATGCAACAGCTCACAAATATGTTTCGTTAGTATCTACTGTTAAATCTTTAATCATTAAAGCAGTCTCTCGTCTATGCCAGAATGAATAGTAATTACTATATTGGAATATAGTTGATTTATCTCCACCATACCATGTCACATATATTGTCTCAGTATTAATAGCAATTGATACTGGGTCATCTTCTTTAATATTATCAAGCCATTGCTGAATATTTATTCATAAGTCTTCAGTAGTTATTTTATATTTATTATAATAACTTTCTTCGATGTTTAATGATAAAAATGTTTTCTTATTACTTAGGAAGTATATTCAAGTATTATATGAGCACACAGAATGGAACGAATGTATTCATAAGAAATCAAATGCTAAGTCTACTGTATATGTATTAATAGTAGTACCAAGAACATCCATGCTTTCTTTCTTAATTACATATATACCATTCTTAGTAAATATAACTACAATATCATTAAATGGTACAACTCTTAGAGCTCAGGATATACTTCATAAGTATGAAGAACCATTCATATATCCAGCAAAATATCATCAGTTTAATGAGTAATTTCAATCATTTGTTTTACTTGCAGACATAACTATACTTCAGTTATCAAGTATCATATACATCATTCAGTTACTCCAATCTGCATCAACTACTTGTCTACTAGAAGCAACACTTTCATATCTTCTAATAAATTCGTCATTATGAATTGCATACAATCCTTCACCTCAAACAAATACTAACACCTCTCAATATTGGTCAAATATTGCATATGTTGTACTATTAGGCTGAGCGTCCCAACCAACTCAGACAGTAAGCTTAGTAGCATCATTTTTAGTAATAGGAAATACACATCATTGACTTGTACCAGTTGTACTTGATGTTGCTCATCACATCAATAGCACATATTTACCTGCATATGCATTAGTTGTCCAACTTGGAGTTGGAGTTGCTGTTAAAAAGTATGATGCATTTTCTATACTTCACGTAACCTTATCGCTACTTCATCATCAATATAATTTAGTTCATTTAGCAGATTGAAAATTTCTTTTAAATGAATGGTTTACGTTTGGATTATATGTTTGTGTTGTTAATGTCTTAGCGTGTTCAAACCATAATTCAATTAAATAATATTTTTGAGCAGTACTTCAATATTGAGAAACATATAAATAGTGTCAGTCGGAAGACATTGATAATGTTAATGCAGCATTAGTACCAGATGCTCACTCAACTTGTGCTTCAAAATAATGAGTACTATCAGTCAATGTACTTATATCAAATTCAGTTCAAAAATTAAACTGATATACTTTTCATTCTCAAGCTATATACAATACAGTTCATTCTATTGTAGAACATACTCAATTAAGAGTTGTGCTTAATTGAGTATCAAATGGAGTATCAAGAGCGGTTAATGTAGTAATATTATTATATGAAAAACTTCCTGAATATACATTAGCATCTCAACTAACAAATATTAATTTATCAACAGAAGGGATTACAAACATATCTTTTATTTCTGCTGTAGTTCATGTTAATTGTAATTCACTTTCTTCTGATGTGTCATCCATAGAAGAAAAATCAAAAACATTTTCTAATCATATTTGATAGAATTTTCAAGTATCTCATAGATACACAAACAATGTTTTTCAACCAGATGATATGTCAGCTACAACATTATTTCAATCAGTAATTAATCATGATAATGCTTTTACTCTATATGTACCATTAGCTGTAACATAACTACTTGATAAATTGTTTCATATACTAAAAGTAAACTCAGTTACAAATAATTCTTTTTTAGTAACTGTAGTACCTCATTCTGTTGTAGTATAATCAGTTACGGTATATATATATAATTTATGTCAATCATTTCTGATAGAGTGGTCACTTATAACAAAATCTCAAAGAGTTCATGCCTCTCAGAATTTTCATCGTCATGGTTGTAAAACTCTATCAGTATTTACTATTTTACTCACATCACTAGTATCAACATTATCAATCCACTTTTTTATTTTTATATTGCTATCATGTCTAACGATAGCGTATTCACTTCATTCAAACTTAATATAATCTAATATCTCATCACCTCACCAATCTTCGTATACATCAATTCACTTTCTTCTACGTAAGAAAAAAGTCTCTGGCACTCTACCAGCCCAATATGAAGGATGAGTAATTTCACAATTTAATATATCCTTGTAAAATGTATTCAGCTCCTGTTGAAATAACAATGGTGTGTTTTTAGTCTCCATTAATGAATATTACCTTTTACTGAATTAATTTGGAACATGTCCGTTTTAGCTAAGTTCACTAATTGTGTCATAGCTTTATTATAACTATTAGCATCTTTATTATCTCAATACTGTCAGTTGATTGGATATAAATATGTCATAGTTAAGTTATATAAACAAGCAAGAAAATGTTCTGGTACAGGAATTTCATCATCCCAATCTACTGGATTGAAAAATGAAATCCAATGAATAACATATCATTTATTCTTGTTGTTTGGCAAATATAATTGTTTAGTCCCAGGTTTAAAGTATAATTCTTTTTCTTTCAATTCATCAATTCAAGCTTCAGGTTGTATTAGTTTTATTGTCCACTCTGGACCAGGGAATGGAGGTATGCATGCTTTATTAAGCAAGTCTACTTTACCATCCTTATCAAGACTTTCAATAATAAAAATCTTCTTTATAGGCTTATCTAATTCAATTACTTCTGTTTCCTCGTTTTCTTTTCGGCATGCATTCCAAATATCAGTACCAGGTTTAACAATAGTTCTATCATACATAAATGTCCATTCCTTTCATTCATATGTATAAATATCGTCTAATGCAAAATTTATAGCACCAACAATTGCAGTACGTCAAGTCAAAACAGTTTGAAGTTTCTGGTTTGTACCTCTATAAATTGAATTATTTACTAAGTCTTTTACAAGCATAGTGAAAAACTAATATAAATACTATATAATATATATATAATAAGTTTTTATAAAATCAATAGATTTTAAAGAAAAACACCATATTGCTATGGTGTCTTTCAATATCCTACCAACTAGGCATCTTAAGAATTTTCATGTACTTCAACAATATCAGCTTTGTGAGCGAAGTTCTTAATCATGTGGTAAGGTGATTGAACTGCTGACATACCTCCAGCAATAAGTCCACACTCCCAAACCATATCGTATGATTTCTGCTCTCTTAAGTTGTTAATTACATCGTAGAAGTGAATTGATTGGTCAGCTCTTGTAACTCCTCCTTTTGGATTGAATTCCTGATTTTCACGTGTCCATAATTTAACAAGTGCTTTTGGAAGAGTGAAAGCTACAGAGTAGTTATACAAAGTATTTAACATTGGGTCTCTAACCAATTCTACGTCTCCGTATACAGTAGCCAATGTAGGCAATACCATATCCAATTTATCTACAACTCT
>JAGCBE010000286.1 GCA_017652345.1 Methanobrevibacter sp. | reverse complement strand
GCTACTGCCGAGGCTCCAATTATTGTGCACCATACTGCTGAAGTTACTTGTGTAACTAAGAGTGGAACTGAAGGTGTAGTACCACAACCTGTCGATCCTATTACTAAGATTGAAATGACTCCTACTGCTAGTGCTGGTCATCCAATTCGTTTAATCAATCTAACTACTGGTACTCGTACTCAGATTACTTCTGGTTCTATTGATGGTACTAAGGCTATTACTTTTAAGAATCCTAAACTAATTGAAGGCATTGGTAATACTGCGGACACTGCGACTGGTGATAAGATTCGTATTTTCTGGGAAGAGGTTCTAGATGGCACTTCTGATCCTGAGACTGCTGTTGAAGTTACTATTTCTCCCAATACCTTCCCTGGCCAGTATCGTGTTGTTGGCGACACCTTTATGCGTTCTCAGGCTACTGGTAAAGATGAGCCATTCCAGTTTGTTATTAATAATGCTAAGGTACAGAGTAACGTAACTATCACTCTAGAAGCTGAAGGCGATCCTAGCACCTTTGACCTAACTCTAACTGTACTACGTTCGGGCTCTGATGAAATGATGAAGCTAGTTCGCTATAGTGTCGGTGATACTGCTTCTGGTGATTCTGGTAATGATATTGGCTCTATTAAGGGCTCTGTATAATAACTAATTAATCAGGGGCTTATAAAGCCCCTGATTTTTCTATAGGTGATTTTATGCAAGATGCGTATTTTGGCATAAAAGAATTATATGAAGTTGTATTAAAAGCAAAAACACCAATGCGATTTGGTAATCGCGTATTAGAAACAGGTGAATCAATACTTTATTTTGAAAAAGTAAATATGGCTGTTCTTTCTGAAAAAAATAATGTAATAATGGCGCGTGGCGGTTGGTCCAATATGCCGCGTGTTATTTGGGAGGACAGGTCAGAAGTTCAGTTTTCTTTAACAGAAGGAGTTATGAACAATACAAGTATGGGCATACTGTTAAGTGCTGATGTAGCTCATACTGATGGCCCTGATAAAATAAAAGTTCAAAAAACAGAAGGGCCGCGCAAGTTAATTTTTGATAAAGAAAATTTAGATGATCTAACTGCTGAAGATAATAATGATAATAATTATCTCTTTTATTTGGAACATTGGCCTGTAGAGCCAAATGTTAAAAAAGGTTTTATTTATCAATTTGATAATGGTACGATTCAAAAAAAAGTATATGGCGATCGTATTCAAGGAAAGACAGATTATGAAGGAAATGAGCGACCTTGTATTAAAATATATGAGGATAAAGAGCGGCAACAGCCCGCGAATCCTTACGCACAATATTTAGTTGACTATTATTATGAATATGAGGATGAAGCTCTTACATATACAGTTGAAAAAGAACGGTTTAATGGATTATTTACCTTGGAAGGTAAATTCTATTCCAAGGATGAGAATAAAGGAATAAATTATACTAATATAATTTATATGCCCAAGGTGAGAGTCGTAAGCGACATTAACTTACGTTTAGGAGAAAAGGCTGATCCAACCATTTCTGTTTTCAATATTATCGGATTACCAGAAAATACTGGTAATAATAAGAATGGTTTAATTTTAGAGATTACGCGTTTAAATAGTAATATAGACGCTGTTTAAAGCCACTTCCTAAGTTGGGAAGTGGCTCTTTTTTTATTTGAGTTGAAGGAGTGTGAGATTCATGGCGGAAAATATTGAGCTACAAGTTAGTTTAGGATTACAACAAGCTATATCACAAGCTGAATCTTTACGTCGCATACTACAACAAAGTGTTAAGCCAGATTCTTCTGCCTATCGTGCAATTGAGGGAATGCTTAATAAGGCTACTCAACAAGCTGAAATGTTTAAACAGACGATGGGAGAATCTCTTAAAACATCTTCTGGCACAAAAACTTTTACTAATAAGATACAACAAACTGTTAATTTATTAGGTGTCGCCGCGGAACGTTTAAGTAGTGTTAAAGGAAAAGATTTAATTTTTGAAGATAGTGATTTACAACGTATACAATCATTACAAACGCAAGTTCAACAAATTGAAGAACATATCAAAGAACTAAGAAAAAATAAAATTGGTAATTTTTTTGCAGATAGTAGTGTAAGCGAATTTAAGCAAATTCAAGAATTAGCTGAAAGAATGCATATTGATATAAGTAAAATGACATTCTCTGATCTGCAAAATGCTATTTCTAAGGAATTAAGAAATGCGAATAATTCTATAGATCAAACAAAAGAAAAAATTCAACAGTTAGATAATGTATTAAAAAATACCAATATTAATGATATTAATAAATTAACTCAGGGCTTAAATAGTAAAATGGCTGGTAATACTATTGAAGTATTTAAAGCTGATAATTTAACTGAGGCTAATAAGCGTTTACAAGATTTTTATAAGAATTTTTCTGCATATCAAGGTAGAATAAAAAGTAAAATTAATGAAGGCGACCCGATTAGTAAAGTTTTAGAAACCGAAAGCAAAGCCATAAATAGTAATTTATCGCGTCAAATAGCTGAATTAAATAATTATAAAAAAGAACTTGAAGAAGCATATAATACATTACAAGGTATTAGTGGGCATAAAAAGGGCCAAGGATATGATTATAAGAGGCAAGTATTTTCACAACAAAATATACAAGATTTATTACGTTCTATTGGTTTTGATGAAGTTTTAAGTGAAACGGGAGACCCTGCTGGCATTATTGCTCGCGCGCGTGATGTTATTTTTAATGCTTTTGGGCAAGTGGGTAAGGACCAAAACACCGTAATTAAATTACGTTCTGACATGTTAGAAACATTAAAAGATGTATTTAACGGTTTAGACACTCAAACTGTTGTTGGAGATGCCAAAAATTTAAAACAAATTATTGCTGATAGTCTTATGGGAGATGGTGTTAATTTAAAAAATAATACTATTGCTCAAGCTTTTGACTCAATTAAAAATAAAGCTGATGCTGCGCAAGTAGTAAATACTTTTGTTGCGGCATTACAACAATATATTGTTACTGCGCAACAATCTAGAGATGCTTCTATACAATCAGGAGCAGAGCAAGAAGCATATGCACAAAAATTAGCTCAAGGTAGTACTATTGTAGCTCAAGCGATGCAGGCTCAAGATGCTGAGATAGATATTCAGCGAATGAATATGGCGCAATTAAGAGATTTAATTGCTGAGGTTGTAGCTGAACGTGAGCATGAACAAACTAGTATGGTCAAAGATAATGATACTTTGAATCAAGGTACTCATGCTTATGAAAATTTAACTAATG
>JAGCBE010000285.1 GCA_017652345.1 Methanobrevibacter sp. | reverse complement strand
TGTTAACAATTTTCTTAAAGTTTGCATAATCCTTATCAACGAGTTCGAAACCATATGCTGTCAAGATTTCTTGAAGTTCATTTTGGTCTTCTAAGGTGGTTTCTTCCATAACCGCATTTTTTCCTAAGCTTTTCACATTTCCAAGAACAAAAATAGTTCCTCTCATGATGGATTCTCCAACATCCTCAGTTACATCACCAAGTATTATGAGCTTTCCTCCCATCATAAGAAGTCCTGTCATGAAACCGCTGTTTCCCCCAATGATTACGGTTCCCCCTTTCATGATTTCTCCAGTTCTTGAACCGACATTACCTTTAACGATTACTGTTCCACCATAGATTCCTTGCCCTGCACCGTCACCAGCTGTACCTTCAATGATCAATTCCCCATCTGTCATATTGTCTCCAGCAAACCAGCCAGCATTTCCTGTGATGTGTATCCTTGGCCCATGAGCCATTGTTCCAATAAAATAACCAGCAGAACCATTGATCTCTATCTCCACATCTTCAGTTAATCCAGCGCAAATATTGTGTTTTGAATCAGGATTATCAATGATGAGCTTATCATGATATTTAGCTTGTTCCTTTATGGTGCGATTCAATTCTTTCTCTTCCATACCATTTGCATCTATCACATATTCTCCCATAGAAAAACCCCCATCATATGGTGTAAGCTCTTGTTTCTCCTGGAGCTATCTGTTCTATTTCATCTGAATCGGTGACATCGTGCAATGCCATTTCCTCTGAAGCCACTGCAAAGATCTCATCGGTTTCCACCATAACACCAGGTCTAAGACCAAGCTTGTCCTTTGCAATTCCAATACCGTTAGGTGTTCCAACCAATATGGAAAATGGACCATCCAAATCAATTACCGCTTGGTCCAATGCCTCTTCCAATTTATAGCCTTGGTCAAGTTTATCTGCCATATAATGAACAATGCACTCTGTATCATTAAATGATTCGAAAGTGTGTCCTTTCCTTTCCAATGGATCTCTTATTTTCCAGTAATTGGTGATTTGGCCATTGTGCACTACAGTTATGTCTGGTATGATGTAACTTTGATATGGGTGTGCATGATAGCGGTCAACACCACTTTCTGTTGCAAAACGAGTGTGTCCTATTCCATGTGTTCCCATTCTGCTTGGAACATCAAAACGTTTTGCAATATCCTTTACTTTTCCAGTATCCTTTATCATTTCGAATGAATGTGAACCGTTGATAACCCTCACATTTTCCAAATCATCTATTTCGTTAATACATGGTTTTAAAAGGGAAAATTCGTCCAATGCTATTTTACATTTATATACATCTGAGTCTCCTACAGACTCGATCAATTGCTCTTCGAATATTGGACTAATTTGATTTAATAATGATTTTAAATTGTCTAATGCTCCTCTTTTTCTTTTTACTTCAATGTTTAATTGATAATAATTTTCAGGAAAATCCAAACTGCCGTAGATTGCATAACCTGCGGAATCCGGACCCCTATGCTGCAATGATTCAAGCATTGATGTCAATGCTTCTCCTACAGGGTGAGTTTTTTTATCTTTGTATATTACACCTGCTATTCCACACATTTTTATACCTCCAATAAAATGATCGGTGAATACACGTACATATGCCTAATATATACTAATCATCTGAATATTTAATCAGAATATGTTAAAAAAAGTAATTCTAAAATTACATATGCCTTGAAAAAATAATTCTAAAATTACAATATGCCTTTAATATAATCTTTAAATTACTATATGCCTTAAAAAAATAATCTAAAATTTCAAAAACCATTTAACTTTAATTGATGGGTAGTCAAACTAAAGAAAAATCTTTAGATTGACCACCAATATTCAAAAAAGGAATAGTCTAAACGTCTAAGTATTGATCTCTTTCATAATCGAATACTTGTACTCTATAAGCATCCCATTCAGCTCTTTTGATGGTGTAGAATTGGTTAAATACTTTTTCTCCAAGAGCATTTTTAACTACCTCATCTTCTTCTAAAGCATGGTATGCTTCCCATAAACTTGTTGGCAAGTTGTCAATGCCTCTTTGGAGGATTTCATCTTCAGTTAATGCAAACAAGTTTTCTTCTGTTGGTTC
>JAGCBE010000284.1 GCA_017652345.1 Methanobrevibacter sp. | reverse complement strand
AAAGTCGTAATGAACCAATAGTTACATCAAACAAAAAGCCCAGTCAACAATGACTGAGCTTAATGTTAAAGCTATATTAGATATTAGTAGTTAGAACTAAGTTTGATTGCTCTAAGTGAACCTCTTTCAGTATTTGAGAAGTTACAAGGTGCACCCTGAGCACTAGATAAATAAATCTTCTGATTATTTGAAAAGGCTGTTAGCATAGCCTTACCTGTCCAAGATACACCATTGATATATGAATTATCATATACTGAACTTGTACTTTCAAGGTTAAGTGATGCAACAAAATTTGATGTACTGATAGTCGGGTATGAAGCTATGATCAGATAAGTACCTGCAGATACATCAATTGAGTTAGTAAGTCTAACATTGTTGCCTGATGAAGTATTGGCGGTCCATGAGCCTACAAGTCTGTTTCCAAGGTTTGACAGAATAGTATTAGTTTTACCGTTTACTTCATTAAGAGCATTAACTATGCTTGATGTATCACTAGTTGACAGGGATGCAAGAGAACCAACCTTATTATCAACTGTTGCTATCAGTGTATCAACATTAATTCTTTCCCAGTTATCAGAACCTGTCCAAGGACCAGGTGTAACAACTGCAACTATACACCTATACAAAAGGCTATTATACATTACCTTTGCACCTACAGGATAAATAGTAGTTGAATCAAATGCTGATTCAATAGATGCAATAGCACCTGATGCTTTAGCATCTGCAGCGGCTGCATTATTGATTGCTGTAGTTGCATCTGTCTGTGCATTACCTGCATCATTATATGCAGTATCTGCTTTAGACTGTGCAGCATATATTGCTGTATCAATATCAGAAAAAGCATTATTTACATCAGTGAGCCATGCAGGTTTATCGGATGTAAGAAACTGAGGCAGATTGTAGTTTGTTGTTGAATTAGTGTGCGACATTTTGTTTCCTCCTTATGGATTAAGTATTGTTTTACCATTAAAGTCATAATCGTATGCTGTAATGTCATAAGCATCATAAGCACCTGCAGTAAGATCAAGTGCATCATATTCACCTGCTGTGAGTGCATCACCTGTATGAAAGTATGATACAATATCGTCTACAACATTACGAACATCCTCATATACACCTGTAATAGGGTTTATCATCATTGTATAGTCAATAACAGCATCATCAGTATAATCTTTAGCTTCATTTAATGCTGTATTAGCATAACCCTGTGCAAGTTCATCATAATGAACATCCTGATTATCAATATAAACAGTGAGTGCATTAATCTGTGCAGTTACATAACCCTTATATTCAGTTGTTATTTCTGCTTTAAGATCAATAAGTTTCTGTGCAAGAATCAGGTTATTAGATTCTATAGCAGTATCAATCATGGTCTGTATATAATCTTCTGTAAGAACTGTTATCTTAGAAAATTCTTCATTAAGATATGCTATCTGTTCACCCTGTTCTTTTGTCTGCTTAATCACCCAATCAAGATTAAGTTCATGAAAATCTGTATAAGGAAACTGATTAATAAATTTATTATCCATTGTTTAACCTCCTTTCCTTTAATATACCATGATACAGAACTCTTGACAAAACAGGTCTGCAATATGTTCGTACAAATTCCAGGTTGCTATATCAAGTTCTAATTCAAGCATTCTTTGTGAAGTAGTAACACCAATATTGCCGTACATTCTTGCTTTATGATTTTCAGTAAATGAATCATTACCTGTTTCACCATTATTAAATGAACCAGTAGTAGTACCTGCATTTCTTTGTGTACCTGTATTTGTTACAGTACCTGCATTTCTTTGTGTACCTGTACTAGCATCTACATCCTTTGTAGTATCTACCATTGTAGAACCATTATTGTATGCTTTTTCAGAGTGTGTATTAGTATCTGTTAAATTATCAGTTCTTGTATGATCATCTGCCTGTGAAAGATTATCAGTTCTTGTATAATCGCTTGATTCTGAGTTTGTACCATTAATTGTTTTATTGCTTGAACCTGTATGTGTATCAGTTGTTTCTTCAGTTCTATCAAAGTTGTAAAGTGGTTCATAATCAATATTAATGGCTTTAACCCATTTATTAAAGGTCCAATAGTTTTTTCTTGACCAAACATTAACAGCATCAATAAGAAAATCAGGGTCTGAATAAAGTAACTCAAATTCTTGACACCTGAGAAAGATAGAGCCGATTAATGTTTCCTTGTCTATACCGTCAGGCAAGGTCATTTTATCGAATACTGATCTATCAGGGTTAAGGTAATTCTCTATTCCTATCAGTGTTATCTTTGATTGTGCCACTGTTCACCCCTCCTTCATAAGTAAATACTGTCTGAATGTTCTGATTAAACATCTTATTAACAAGCTTCAATGAACTATCTAATGTTTCTTTCCATACCATTAATCTAGCTGTAGAATCCTGTGTTCTTGATTCTGCTTCAGCAGTAACTAATCTTTCTTTCTTATTATAAGGTAATGATGTAATACCTATTTCAGCGTCAAATGAAGATAGAAGTGTTGATCTATCCATTAACTGATCTGTTGTAAGATAGCTTTGCTTTAGGTTACTTCTTTCAAGGAAATTATAAGGTGGTTCATCTTTTGATTGAGTATCATTTTTAAGAAGTGAATTATCAAAAACTACAGCAGGTTCACCACTTGCAATCTTATCAAATATCTTCTTAATTGTTTCAGCAGCAGCTTTATTTTTTGCACCTAACATATATGCAAATTTGCTGTTTACGATACTCTGATTAATTCCTGAATCCAATGCAGAAAGAAGCATAGCATAGTAGTCGATAATATCCCAAATACCTCTATAATCAGGTGTAAGTTTAATGATTTCACAATCATCATGAATTTTGAATCTACCACTCATACCTTTAAGTTTGGGGTTAGCAACTATAAATTCTGTAGGCTGATAATACCAATCAAAACCTTTTAATGCACCAGGTTGAAAAGTTAAACCAAATTTATCAATGTCAAAAACACCAACATAACCATATGAAAATACACACCAATAGAAAAAATCACGAACTGAAGCTGACCATTCATCAGGCAAGTTTTTAAATTCTATCGTTGATATAGCTCTCTGAAATAATGATCTTTGCCAATAAGCAAAAGTTACTGAATTGCAGTATTTCATCATAGAAGGCTGTAAATGACCTTCTACATTATTTATTTGCTCATAATTCAAAGGCATATATCCGTTTGGTCTAGGATATTTTCTGCTCATATTATTACCTTTCTTTAGAATCGGGGTACAGAACACTCTGTACCCCTTGTTCTAAGTGGAGAGTTAGGATTAAGACATTACGAAAACGATAAAATTCTCAGTAGGGTCGCCAATAGCACCAAGTCCATAATCAAGCCATGTATTTACATAGTTCTTTCTAGCTTCAATAGGTGTAGTCCTAGCTGCTTCAAACTGGAAATCTGTCAGTACAGCATCCTTATCAAACAGAACACCAAGTACATAATCAGGGTTGAATGTATATGCAGTATCACTAGAACCTGTAGTGTTAGCGATAGCATCTTCAAGCCATCCAGGTACAGTAGTTGTTACATTCATAGCTGCTCTATCGGATTCTGTCATTGAATATGTCTGCCAATAATCAACAGCTTCAAACTGCTTATTCATATCAAGATACTGATCATTAAAGATTTCTGACATAACCATTGATTTAGCCTGTTCCCAGAATGGTGCAAACATCATGAATCTCTGTTCACTCTTAGGTGTATGTCTAAGCACATAATGATCACCATCTGAAAGTGTAAGCTTAGGTGCATAGTGGAATGCAAGTGATCTCTTTGTCATGAGATTAGAGATAACCTTAAATTCAGAAACAAAGAACTGAAGGAAATCCTTAAAGTGTGTTTCATCTCTAAGCTGTGCACCTGTATAGGATGTACCATACTTTGCATTGTAAGCTGCTGTAAGGTCAATAACATTACTAAGACCCTTAATGTTAGAAGATGCATCACCCATAGCACCTGCAAGTGCAATTCTGCCAAGTAGTGTAGCTCTGTTGTGTGCTTCTTTTCTCTGTTCAATGTCATTACCCTTTTCAGTAAGAACACCTGCCCAAAATCTTTCCCATTCATCAATGCTTGTGAATGCAATCTTAATCTGATCTTCATAACGAGTGATACAATCCTGCCATACATTTGAGGACATGAAATTCATTTCAAGAGGATGTACAGGATGCTGTTCCCACATAGATGCTGTTGAAACACCACCATTAGTACCATTGTCATAATCATCTGCAAAGTTGGTAAACAGGTTGGTGTTAAAAGCACCTGAGGGCAAAGCCCATGTTGAATAATAGGATATCTTTCTAATCCTATTGTTAAAGTAACCACTATTGATTGAATCAATCAACCAAAGAGGTGGTGTGTAAGGTCTAGTAGCTGTAAACAATCTAGCACCAACGATAGTAAGAGCATTAAAGATTTCGTCAGTGTTATATGTCATAGCAAGTTTTCCTGCATCCATGAAGCCCTGTTCATCAATGACCTGGAAAGAATCCTGACCTGTAAGCTGTGCCATAACTGCATTAATCAGTGCATAGCTGTCTGTTCTTTTGAACTGTGGCATATAAAAACCTCCTAGTATATTTTATTAGTGCTTCACATGAAGCCCCTAACCAAATTAAGTAAACTATCCTGCTGCTCTTTCTTTGATTCAGCAACAGCAGGGGATGAATCTTTATGAATATTATCCTGCTGCAACTTAGTTACTTTAGCTTCAGCAGCTTCTTTAGCCTGAGTAAGCTTTTCTAACTGTTCTTCTTTTTCTTTTATCTGAGCAAGAAGTTCATTCATCTTATCTTCATCTTCTTTAGTAATAGCTAGTGTTTCAGGTGCAGTTGTTTCTGTTTCAACTACCTGCTCTGTTTGTTCGTCAATAGCAGCAAGTGCTTCTATATCTTTCTTCTTATAACCTGCTGCTAAAAGTGATAATGTTTCTTTCAATCCAATCTGTGCCATATTAACTCTCCTTAATAAATTAATAAGGGCTTTTGCAGCTATGCTGTCTGCGATCAACAGAACCACCAAAAGCTTCCCCAGCTATGTGATCTTCTTTGTAATTAAACAAAGATGGTGGAATATATTATGCCCTTATAATTACTATTAACATATTTTATTAGTAAATTCAATGTTTAGTAATATAAAACATATTATATGTTTTCAAAATGTCTTTTCTGCTGTCTATCCAGGATTTTTAAAGTCAGAAAGAGATTATCTCTACCGCCATATGGCTGTAGGATTGAATATATCTGAAGTGCATAGTTATATCTATCATCAAAATTTGCATCTATTGTTTGATATTCATCAGGGTCATCAGGGTCATAGTCATGCGGTCCTTCATAACATCCTAGAAAAGCAAGAGTTGCATATGTCAGAATATCCATTGATCTAAATTCTGACATTGTTATGTTAGAACCGTAATCAAGAATCATGTTTTGATACATTGTATATGTAACAGGGTTGTATGTACTACTCCAATATGTTCTCCATAAACCTTGATACCATTTTCCCAAAGTATCATTATCAAAGACATATAATTGTGCATAGCCATCATCACTAGTTGCACCAGGTGTAGGACTAGTTACAGATAAACTAGGACCATAACCAGATACACCTGTGCAATCATTTATATATTCATAAGCAGGTGTGAATTGGAAAAGTCCATATCCTTTATTATTTGAATAAAGATCAACTGCATTATCCTGCCATCTCCAGGGGTTTAATCCTGATTCTTTCATAACATTACCTAGTAACCCTGAAACTGCTTCTTTTGTATATCCTAATGGTGCAAGATAATCATATATAGCCAAGATATTATTAGTACCTTCTGTGCTAGATATTGTATATCCGTTTTTTAGTTTTGCATATAACATATAAACCTTCTATTTAAAAAACTCTAAAACATTTTGAAATAAGCATTGAAAATTTTGAAACTTATTTCAATTTGTTTTAATTATTCAATAAAGAACCCTGAATTGAGATAGTTGTTAATTGCTATAACTTCATCTGCTATACCTGATATTTGTGCATCAGCACCACTGCATACACAAAAACCTGACAGTGAAGATAGTGTTTTAGTTTGATATAAAGGTCTACCTAATTCTGTTTTGTTTTCACCAACTATCTCATAGAACTTTGCATTAAGATAGCATGTTGAATGCATGTTCATGAATGTACCATTAGCACCACCGCCTGTGCAGGTTGGATATTTAAGCCTAACTGCATCAAATGCCATACCGCCTATACTCATGATAGAGTTCATAACACCGCCATAAGCACTAGTACCTGTTACAAGACCTGCTGCACCGCCACTAGCAACTGTTGCAGCACCTGTAGCAATACCGCTACCAATAGCAGAACTTAGTGCTGCACCTGTAGCAAACTGCATATTAAGGTTGTTCTGTACCTCTCCTAACATATCTCTTGTAATCTGAGATACATGTACAGGTACACCTGCCTGACATGTGCCTGTATATATTTGAACACCTGAACTAGCACCTCTTATAAATACCTGACAAGACCCTGTACATACTTCAGTATTAACATATATCTGTATGCTTGTTTCATCTATAAGTGATGCAGGGTCAATAGGAATTGTACCTAAAGGACCTAAAAATATCTCATAAGCAGTATAAGGTGCATTGTTCATAAATTTACCCCTTGTAGCTGCCTGAGGATGTTTAGGCAAAGTTATGGTTACAGTTTCATCATGTGTCATTGTGCCCTGCGTAATGCGTTTAATATCAACACCTGTACCTTGTACTTCTATATCATAGTAACCAAATTTAACATGATTATTTGTTGCAAGGGTTGTATTTTTATCAAACGGCAAAAGGATAATTGAATTAACATACTGTATTGGATTAAGTAATGCCTTTTGCATAGCAACAGAATATTCCTGTGCCTGTATATCTGAATACTGATCAACATGGTCTAATAGATAATTTATAAATGTATAACATTCTGCATCATCCATCCAATAATAAACACTAGAACCTATCTGCTGATTAACTAATGAATTACTTATTACATCACCTGTAATACACCATACATAAGAGTGTCCTCTTGTGTATGCAAAAGGGTCTGTAAAAGAAGTAAATGAACCTGTTTCTTTTATCTTAGATGGATATATAGTATCCATTATATATTCATCATAATTGGATGCTGAACGCAAAACATAATGTGAACCTGCAAGAATCTCAGATTTAAAAGAAGCAAGTGTATCACACCTGCAACTTATATACCAAAAGTTTTGATGTGATGTAATATCAGAAATAAAATAATATCTATTAAAATCAGCTACATAACAATAGTTATTTCCAATAGGATTTGAACCAATATCTAATTTAAATGTAGGATTCATTAAGGATGTTTCATCCAGTAACAGGCAATCAAAAGAAGATGCAGCAGCTATTTGTGCTGCTGTAGGTTGTTTAGTGCTATTTTCTCTTTTCTGAAAATTAAGAAGTTTAACAGCAAAAGACATAATATACTCCTTTACTTAATATCATCTAACTTGTCTGAAAGTCTATTGATAGCATCTGTACAAGCTTTGATTGCTTCTCTGTTTTCTGCATTACTCTTGTCATACATTTCAAACATCTTATCAATGTTTTTCTGCTGCTGATCTATCATGAATTTACAGAACCAGGCTAGTCCAATACAAGCTACTATAGGAAAACCTACAGTAGTAATCATAGTCATAATATCATTCATTTTATTTCACCCTTTATAAGCTTATTAACAATACCCTGTATGCGGTTATAATCATAACCTGCTCTAGTAAGATTATTTCTTCTAGCCATACCATTACCATACTTGCCCTGCCATACATCTTTTGCCACTCTTATTTCTTCATCTGTATAGCCATTGTTATTTACAGGCTTACTTGCAACAGGACTTGATACATTATTTATCTCATTCCATGCAGGGCGACAAATACCATATACTGTAGAGCTTGATATTTTATAAGAGCCGTTTGCAACTTTATTTGACTTGTTACCTTCAATTGTTATATACTTTCCATCCCTGACTTCAGAGATAAGACCAACATGCTTATTTGAATTAAGAAATATAATATCTCCAGGCTGTCCTGAAGTCTTATCTACTTTCCAACCTCTTTTACAAAGGTACTGCCAAAGATATTTAACACCTGCTGCACAATTATTCTTAGGTGCAGGACAACCTAAGAAAGACAATGCCCTTTCAGGTCCTATAAGCTGACAGAAAAGCCAACAGATAAAGATTGCACACCATTCTGCACCTTGCTTTTTAGTATTAAACCACTGCCAAGCATCCGTATCAAAATACTTAGCATACTTTGTTCTGTTTCCTGATTCTTCAGCATAACCCAACTGTGATGCTGCTAACTCTAAAAACTTTTCTAACATATTGTTATACCTCCTGCCTGAATAATACCATAAATAAAGGGTTTATGCTCATAAGAACATAAACCCTAATGAAATGTGAAACGACTAATTACAAGAAATAATTATGTGTATGAGGTAACTATGATCAACTATCCAAGAGGTCATTAGTCTGCTTCACAATATCATCCTTAATTTCTGATGTTACAGGAAACCAAGCAAGATTATAATAATTATCCTTTACCTTTTCTGAAGGAAAACTAAGGATAACACATTCATCACCCTTCTTATACTTAGGTCCATCCTTACTAACAGTTACCTTCTTAAGAATGCAGTTATTGATCTTAACACCATTAACATTAAGAACAATAATAACTATGTTCTCATTCTTAGTTGCAATAGCTCTTTCAACTATTACATTGTACTCCTGCTTCTTACTTTCTTTCTTCGTAGTAAATGCCATGATTACTACCTCCTGTTAAAATATATTATTTCTTCAGCTATGCTGTTGAAATCAATTATCTAAAAATTGCAAATCACTTACATCAGCAGGTGTTGCAAATGTATGTATCTCCTGAACCTCTATATTGATCTTATTAAGTGTCCTCTTGTGTTCTTCTATCTCTGCCTTAAGTTCATAATTCTCTCCCTTAAGATAAGTAATCTCACACTTAAGATCATAAATCTCCTGCTTTGCATCTTCATCATAGTAATCAAACAGAACTCTATGAATAGCAAACATTAAAGCAAAACCACAAAAGAAAGATGCTGCACCTATCATTAATTCAAGCATTTTCTGACTCCTTCTTTGCTCTTAATTTTTCCATGAATGAATCATGGTTAGCTTTGTCTGCTTCATACTGTTCTACAATAGCTGCCAGTGTTCTATCACATTCAGTATTAGAAGCCAGGTATTCAATAGTAATGTTTCTTTCATCACGATCAATACTAACTATGCAAGGGTTGACATTCCTGCATAACTTGCAAAGATGGATGAAACTTTTGAATGATGGGTCATACTCTGTAGGTTTAAGATAAAAGAAATGATATATCCTAGAACCTTTACTTGTAATATCAACTTTAGTATTTCTGTTCATATTAGTTACCTCCTACATGTTTAGATATTATCATATAATTCTGCATTGTGCAATACATTGTGCAATTAAAATTTTATATTATTTTCCTTAAACAATCGCTGCAAGACAATACCATTAACTTTAGGACATGGTATAGACAAATGCCGTTCACCCTTCTTGAATATAACATGATCTCCTGAGGTCCTTGCTCGTTTGAATCCATTAGCCTTTAATATCTTTTCAACCTCTCTGAACTTAAGATTAATTCCTGCCATAACAAACCTCCTATACTTTGAAAAACTGTTTGTAATTGACTATAAGATCATACATAGAATATTTTTCAAACTTCATCCTACCTTCGATACATTCAACTCTTAGTTCTTGACCATGCTCTATCCAAAATAGTTTTTGATCATTCTCTTTATTTAAATCCCACTCATAAACATAGCAGCCTTTTGAATATGTCATATAATGCATTCCATCATGAGGTCGCATGTAAATATAAATGTCTTTATTTTTATACAGTATCTTATGTAGACATTTCATTGTCTTTACTGATAAGGTCTTTACATTAGAAAAATCATTATTAGCAAAGTCGCCAAAGAATGCCTTTTGTGCCCATGCTGTGCCCTTCATCATTACAAACATATCTGAATCCAGTTCTTCTTTAGTTAAAGGAATTTCTTTTTGTGTTATATGATGTAATAATATTCTTCTATCTTTATTAAAATAATGACTTTCTTTTGACCATGCAAGTTCTGCCATATCATCTACCAATTCAAAAGCATTAGTTAAAGGAGTACTTATTTCTTCTGCATTAGCAAATAAAACAAGCTGCAATCTTTGACCTCTTTTGACCTTATCTCTGATAACTGTCATTACAAAATCAGCAAATGCTTCACCTTCTTTTCTTCTTACAACCTCTGTACTTTGAGGGATAAATTCGTCAAAACATATGAATGATGCTTTAGACATGTCCATACCCTTTACCGCTTTGATCTTAGACATGCTTACAATTTCTCCTAATGGCTCTCCAACAGGTTCACCTTCTTCATTTGTATCATAAAATGCACCAATGCCTTTTTGAATCAACTTAGGTTTAATATTCCATCCAAAATCTCTATTCAGAGGTACAAATGGGTCAGCATCTATCTTTAAATCAGGATTATCTGCACCTGTACATAACAATTCAACATCATCATTAGTTCTTTTCATATAGATAAAGAAGATTCTGTTATCAATGCAATATCTAAGAAAACTATATGTCTTTCCTGGACCTCTCCTGGACCATACTACATAACATCCTGCTTCAGGATATTCTCTAAGGTCTTTTGAAAAATGATAGTAACCATCATTGTAATTTTCTTCAGGACTTTTAATGATCATAAATATCTTCGTTCTCCTCTCCTAGATATGTTAAGTAATAATCATCCGTTGTTGTAAACTCAAACTTATCAACAGCACCTAGATCATATTGACATGGTTCAAGGTCAATAGAATCACCAACTTCATTACCAAATTCATCTATTGTTATTCCTTCTTTAGAAAAGAAATAAAAATGTGCCTTTTTACCTGTTATATTTCCATCAAATATAAAATTCTTATTGAACTTAGAAATATCATTCTCTAAACATTTTGCACCTGCTTTTGGTACACCTGCAACTGTTATATGCAGTTCTCCATCTTCAACAGACCTACCGCAATATCTTTTAGGTCCTAAAACTACAAATTCTGAGTATTCTGCATCAGGCTCAGCAACACCAAGCCAATATTCTTTACCATTTACAACTACAGGACCATAACCATTAGCTAATAGTAATTCTTTACACTTTTCATTATATGCTTTTACTTTTTCTTCATTCCAATCATCACTATATGCACTATCAGTATCAGAATATAGCCATCTAGGAGGGTATGCCAATTTACCGCTTTTTGTATACTTGCAATTAACACATGAACCCAGTTCAAATAAATTTCTAAAAGCAAATGCAGTACAATAGCATCCCCATTGATAAGGCAATACAGTATTATGACTTTTTAAATATTTCTCATATAATTCTCTTTCATCTTTATCAAAATCTAATCTGTAATCACCTGATTCAAAGTAAGCTGTTTCACCTTTTTCATTAATCTTATAATATCCAGGCTCAGTAACTTCTAAAAAAGATTCTCTTACACTTTTCTGAACTGTAAGCCCATACACACTATTAACCCTACTTTTTGCTAAAGCATATGATACTGGGTCAGAATCTTTTGTAGGCTTTCTCTTACATTTTTCTGCATACAGTTCATATACATAATCTGTAAACCACCTGGGGAGATAATCTTTGGGCGATAATTCAACTTCAGTACAAATTGTTTCTTTATCCCATTTATACATACTGTTGATAACAATCAAATCCTGTTCACACATGTATAATGTACAATATCCTGCTTTTAACACTCTACCTGATTCTATCTCCATATTTATTGAATGCTCACATTTAGAAGCTTGTAATGACGGCATAGGCAATTTATTATCTTTTAATCGGATATTCTTAAAACTAATCCTGAATACAAATGCATAATCTTCAGAATTATCTAATATATATTCAGGGTCAACATTTCTGCCTAAAGGTATAAATTTTGATGAGGGGTAACGATATGCCAAAAGGCAAAACGGATATGAGCTTTGAAAATCTTTACATGAACAAATCTCTCCATTTTCTTCTTCTGTGTGAATATCACCTATATAGAATCTATTACCATGCGAATAACCACCATGATATAATTTTTCAAATTTCTTAAATTGATCATAAGACAAAGCCTGTCTAGTAAAATTTGCCCTGCCTTTATTACTTTTTGCTCTTTCTCTAACTTCTTCTCTAGGTATGCCTGTAGCTGTATAAGGTATGCTGCATATAGTCTTATTTAATGAAATGCAAAAAGCATCCAGGCATTCTACAAGAGCTAATGTGTCATGCTCTATGTATATTTTTTCATTTTCTGAAAAATCACAATTTTGATCTCTTATTTGATCATAATCCCATGAACCAACCGCTTTTTGATGCTCTACTCCTAAATCTGAAGCCCATTTTTCAAGCTTGCACTGAGCCAAGCATAAACTATCCTTAATAATAAGCCCATTTTGAAATCCTATCATAATCGGATAATGCGGCTTAGTATTTAATTCTTTTACAGGTGTGCCAAATGCCAAATATAAGAAAAGACGCAAAAATACAAAATCGTAACTCCAGTTATGAAAGTATACAAAAATATCATCACCTTTAAGGGCTTTTCTTATTTCCTTAAATGCTGCTATCATCTCACTAGGCTTTGTGCCATAAATAGTCGCTATATTGATATGATAAGCCCTAAAAGAGATTGTCCAGGCACAAACATGGTTAGGCATAGGTTCATCTGTTACTTCATGCCCTTTACTGGTTTCTGTATCTGCTGCGATAATAACATCATTCCATGTGCCATCTTGAAATTGACCTTTTTTCCGATAGTACATAATATTGTTTGTTAATATCGAATAATCAAACTTATTCCAAAATACCATTCTGTATTTATGGTATTTTTTCAAGTATTCTCTATGTGAAGCTGCCAACCTTGACAACTTCAAACTTCTTTCTTTCATCCTTAACTCTCCAGTGTTTCAGATAAATATATTCTTTGCGTTTATGCCCTCTTTTAAGGCATTTGTAATTAGATCATTCAAGACAGGATCATCTGTATAATTTAGATGCTTTCTCATTCTCTCAAGGTATTTTGACCTGGATTCTGATTTTTTCATATCTAGCTCTTTATCATCAGTTAAATCAATATGTGTTTTGACAAATTCTTCGATTTCTGCCCTAGAGCCTTTAATATCTAATTTCTTTATCATAGCAGCAACTATAAACATTTGCTTTGAACCAACTATTTTTTCAAGTTTTGCTTGCTTCTTAGATTCAAAAAATCTCTTTAGATCATTGTCCGATAGTGTAAGACCATATTTCAAATATTCATCTGTTATGGTTTTTGCTCTTTTTTCATAAATGGCTTTTACACCTTTTGTTTTTGGTCCTGTCCTTGATTCTCCTATCGTTGATGATTCTGATGATAAAAATTCTTCAAGAGCTTTGATTCTTTGTCTGATGGAAAATACATTTGCCTTATATAATGCATTTCCTTCTAGCTTCTTTGAACCGTCAGTTATATCTTCATTTAATCTAACTCTCTCTTTAAATCTTGGTTTACCGTTTGTTTTATTCAAAAAATTTCTAATATGCTGCTCTGCTTTTGCATATGCATATTTTGTGATTTCTGAATATCCTTTATTCTTTGAATATCTTTCAAGCCTTAGAAGTCTTTGATTAGCTCTCTTTGCTAATTTGCGAGCTTTTGCAGCTTCTTTTTCCCACTCACTTTTCCAATCTTTCTGCTTCGTTGCCATTTGTTAAACCCTCCAACTGGATAATGTCATACATCATATTAATAACATATATTGGCGGTTTTCTCACTCCTTCAATCCATGAATAAACAGTTCTTAAAGGGATATTAAATTTAACATGAATCCCTATTGGGTCGCAGTGCATTATATCCATGATGGTATTTATATCTTTTTCCATATCTTAAACCTCCTGGATATTATAATAATGCTACATTGTGCAATAGTCAACAATTGTATTATGACAAAATGCCCCTTAATGGGGCATCTTATCAACTAATATATCAATTACTGGGTTAAAATATCCCTGAGCCATCAAACACGGTATATTAATACCCATAAGATCATTTACACCAAATGCAAATTCTTCTTCTTTAAAATTACCCTGTTCTATCCTGATATAAATTTCATAATTTGCATCATTTATCTTGCTGCTATTTGTTGCATAAACTCTAGCTGAAAGAGTAGGACCAAATGAATAATTTGCTATTAACTGTTTCATGTTGTAAACCTCCTTTATATTATGCCATTTTCTGTAAACTCTCTGAGTAATCCGTATCTTTTGCCATACTTGTTAAAGAATGTAAACCAAGCCAACATATCACCGTAAGAAACATCAGTATTTGATATATTATATTGCCATTCTTTAGCAAATTCTCTCAATGCATTTTTGTAATAGCTATAATTCTGCTTATCATAATATGCCGCTGCTGGTTCATTACATATAAATGTATCAGTATCTAACATTTGAATATTCCATTTTGTGATCATAGTAAACAAATCACGATTATTTTTTACATTCCATATAAATGCCGTATCAGTTTTATTATCAAAATAAAAAATCTTGTTCATATTACACCTCCTTCAAGGACTGTCCCCAAAACTTCACTTAATAACCAACACCTAATTGTTACATCTAAATATTCCCAATCTTCATTGGCAATTCTTGTACCAAATTCGCCAAGACCTAATCCAAATTCATTAAAAGCAGCAACTGCTAATTCTAGATTGTCTGTTACATACTCTTTAGCTTCAAAAGCATTAAAAGTATAAGAGCCTGAAGCATTACCTGTTACTGAATCTTCAACCCAAAGAAGATCATAAAGAGAATCAAAATCTCTTTCTTCTATTTCATTGTCTTCAATCCAATTCTTGATGTCTTCGATCATCATTTCCTTGTAATCATAGTGTGCCATTTTGTTACCTCCTAAAATTTTTGTTTTGGTTTTGCCTTTCCTTTTATAGCTTAAGTATATCATGCTTTTGCACATTGTGCAATAGTTATTTTGCAATTTGTGAAAAAATTTGCTGCTGAAGATCATAAAGAGCCGCCTATATTCTTTAACCCTGGGAAAATGATCAGAACACCCGAAACTCCCTTACTACTTT
>JAGCBE010000283.1 GCA_017652345.1 Methanobrevibacter sp. | reverse complement strand
GCACATTTAAATTCCTTGTAGTATCATGAGCTATCAAGGGCGTGTTATAAGTTAACGCAAAAACTTATCGTGAGCTATGTTTATTGGAATTGGTGATACCAATAAATGATATACGATAATATCGCCGGTAAGCTAATACCGCAAGGTGTCCGGAAACCTATCAGCAGCATTACTCACGGGAATCTGGCACTCCGTGACTATCCAAAACCAGACGTTGACAGCTGACGCATAGGGCGTTTGTAGCTTATGTTAATAGTTACCGTTTATCTGCCGAGAAAGATACTATGGCTAAGCCGTGGCGATGTTAAAGGATAAGAACGGCATGTAATTAAAGAAACGCGAACTTTAATTACCATTTGAGAATATTAATTGAAAAAATTTGAAGCAAACATTGAAATTAAAATGGCGCGGCTTGCCGTTAAGTTTTGATTAAGATGCGCGCGAATAGTTGGAGTAAGTTAGTATTCTCTTTTGTAACGGCGTGTAGTATAACGGTTTGAGTACTGGTGTCTTATAAACATCTGATGATAGTTCGACTCTATCCACGCCGATCATTTTTACCTTACAGATTAGAACAATATCTTTCTACAAAATCTTTCCTTCTTTCTATAAATTCTTCTAATCAAACAGTTGACCTCCTTTCAAATTTATGATATAATATTATCGTAATAAGAAAGGAGGTCTTTTTCTTTTATGGATTATTCTATTTGTTCTATTGATGGACTACTTCAACACTATCTATCTGCTTATGATCGAGCGCGCGAACAACAATATGATATGCAAGAAGCACTTAAAATTATGAGTGAAATTCAGAAAGAATTGGAAAGGCGGTGCAGGAAGTAATGGGGTATTATTCTAAACTTTCCTTTAAGGAATTGATGGATGAATACTTTGAAGCGCGGCTTGACTATTGGAGATATTGTCAACAAAGGCCACTTAACGATGAAATTGGTTCTGTTCTTATTGACAATTATCAAGAAATTGAAGCAGAAATTGAAAGGAGAATGTTTGAGTATGAGAGTTGTAAAAATTGAAACTTGCCCCTGGTGTGGCGGTGCAGGCCATATGGTAATTGAACCAATGTGGCGCGGTTCTCATGGTTATCATGGTTGTTATAGTTGGGAAGTTCAATGCACACAATGCGGAGCAACTACTCCAAATGGAAAATTTGATAATATTTATATTTCACAGGAAGAAGCAGAATATAAAGCGCTAGAAAAATGGAACAAAAGGAAGGAGTGAATTACTATTCGTCTTTGGCATAAAGATTTTATTAAGGTTTTGCCGCGGGAACAGCTTGTAGCTCAATGGCGTGAACTATCGGCAATTGCAGGAGCAATTCAAAAGAATGGTACACCAAATCATATTCTCGTAAATTTTGTTCTTGATTATGATTTTGATCACTTTATTTCCTATGCTTATTATATTCGTGAAGAAATGATTAGACGTGGTTATCGTACAATGGATAGTGTGTGGAATAAAATTGTAAATTTAAAATCGCAATATACGCTTCTTCCTTTTAATGAAGTGTATCCAAATAAAATGAATGGGCCACCCGGGTTTGAATATCTTACAATTTGTCTATTCAACCTAAAAGAAAAATATCTATGTGGTGGTATTTCAGAACAAGATTGGAAAAATATTGAACAAATATATATTAAAACATCTAAATGGAGGTAATTATGGGACTGTTTATTCTTGGTATCATTATTTTAATTTTTGGTTTTGTTGCTAGTGTAATTATTTTCCCAGATGAAATTAAGCGTGATGGTAAGAAAGTCGATAAAAGTAAGTATCGCGGCGCAATTAGGATTCTTGGAGTAATCTTTGGATGCGGTCTAATTTTATTTAGTTGTGTAAGTTTTGTGCCTACCGGTCATACTGGTATTCAAACTACCTTTGGCCGCGTAAATGACGGAACTCTTGATGCAGGTATCGCGTGGCACGCACCATGGGTTAATGTTGTAAATATGGATAATAGGGAACAGCGTGTTCCCTTTACACTACAAGCTTTCTCTAAGGACATCCAGCAAGTAGATATTCAGGGTTCTATTAATATTAATATTAATAAG
>JAGCBE010000282.1 GCA_017652345.1 Methanobrevibacter sp. | reverse complement strand
CCCATGAGCGCTCGGAGTCGCTCGTGGTCGCCGCCGACATCGACGATGCCGCCATCGCACTCACCACCCGCAATTGCCAGGATCCCGTACTGGAATTTGGAAATTTTCTTATCTTATGTATGAAAATGGTGGAGGAACATTCCTCATACCATATATTTTAGCTATTGTAATCATGGCTATCCCTATTTTAGTATTGGAATTTGGAATAGGTTTCAAGTTCAAATCAAGTCTGCCTAAGGTATTTTACAATATCAAGTCAGAGTTTGAAATCATAGCCTGGTTCATAGTGTTCTTGATTTTTATAGTGCTGATTTATTATACTTGCATAATGTCTTGGGACCTTATCTATATAATCCTTAGTTTATTTAAAGGATGGGGTAATAATCCGAGTGTTTTCTTTACAACAACATTGCTTCACAGCACTTCCAATCCATATGGTTTGACTTATCTTGTAGTTCCTATTGGAGTATGCTTGATAGCAATATGGGGCATGATTTATTTGTTCTCCCGTAAGGAAATCAACAAGGGAATCTTGACAATCAGCAAAATATCATTGATATTGTCCTTTGTTCTCTTGATTGGAATGCTATTGTTTGCCCTTCAATTGCCAGGGTCCCGTACTGGAATAATGGCATTGTTCAATCCAAACTGGTCTGTGCTCTTGGATTTGAATGTATGGCTCGCTGCATTTGGACAATTAGTATTCTCATATGGTTTGGGATATGCAATTGCAAGCACATATTCCTCTTATTTAGGTGAAAATGCAAAATTGCTTGACAATGCATGGATCATTGTTTTGGTAAGCTTAGTATTTGAAGTCTTGGTTTCAGTTCTCCTATTTGCTCTTATGGGTTATATGGCATTAGGAAGGAATATTCCAATCACCAGCTTAGTCAGTGATGGGTTCTCATTGATATTTGTTGTCTTCCCTAATGTATTCAATATTATGGATCCATGGGTTTATATGGTGGCTCCAGCATTTTTCCTGCTTTTATTTGTTGGCGGATTAAGCACTGTTTTGGCTTTGATTGAACCGTTATCCAATGCAATAAGTGAAAAATTCGGATGGACAAGGGACAGAGCTGTCAGGCAGCTTGTTTTAGTAGGCTTGTTCTTGTCATTCATATTTGCAACAGGTATGGGGGAGTACCTTTTAAGGATTACAGATTCATTCATAACTCAATTTGCGATTATATTAGCTGTTCTTCTTGAAATAATCGTTTTAGGATGGGTTTATGACATTGAAGACATACGTTCGGTCATCAACAGCAATTCATATATTAAAGTGGATCAGACTTGGGTAATTACAATTAAGTTCATTATTCCAATAATATTGACAATCATTTGGATTTTAGGAGTTTACAATTTAATTCTTGTTGGTGATAGGCAAAGCTTGCTCGTCCAATCAGTTATCGCTTCAATATTTGTAATTGTTCCTTTGGCTTTAACTGTTATCCCTTATAAAGGGGATTATTCCCTTGACTTATCAGATAATAAGGGTGGAGTAAATTACTTCAAGGAAAAGGAATATGTTGAAAAGACCATTGATGATTATGCGGAAGAGGACCATAATCCATTATTTGATAAGAACGGTTCATTTGTAAGTCCTTATAAGTCCTTAAGGGACAGGTTCAAAAGGAATGATGACGATGAAGAGATGGAGGATGCTGTTGAGGAAGACAAATCAAAATCCAGAAGATTGAATAGGTTTGGAAGTTCAAGGTCCAAATCAGGTAAAAATGTCTTAAGAAATGTAGATTTGTCCTCAGAAGAGTTTGATTCCCCATATGATGAAGACTTTGATGATAAATATAATCGTTATGATTATGATGATTCAGATTATGGCGTAGATGATTCCTCAAATGGTGGCAAAAAGAAATCAAAATCATTATTCGATAAGATAAACATGTTCAATAGGGATAAGGGTGAGTCTGACTTGGATGATGAGTTTGAAGATTTAAGTTTTGATGATGATTATGGTGAAGGAGATTATATTTCCCCTATTCGTGATGAGGATAATTATCCTAAATCAAGGCATACATTCAAAAGCTCTAAGGACGCAGATGTTTTTGACAATTTAGAGGATTATGTTGAAAAGCCTAAGGCTAAGGCTAAACCTAAATCTAAATCAAAAGCTAAATCTCCTAAAAAACCTAAAGTTGAAGAACCGCCTGAAGAGGAGTATGAGGATTTCAGTGATGATTTCTTTGATGATGGTGTATTCGGTGATGAAGGATACGAATCCCTTTTAGATGATTATGTTGAAAAGCCTAAAGCTAAATCTAAATCATCTAAAAAGAAATCTAAATCTGCTAAAAGAGAATTAAGTGATGATGAAGATAGATATTATGACTATGAAAGAAAAGGTGCAGATTCTGTTTTCAATTTAGATGACTAAATTATCATGCTTTTTCAATAGTTAGTGGTATTTATTTTCAATTTTTATTTTTTACCTTTTCTTTTTTTCATTTTTTAATTTTTTTTAATTTTTCATATAAAATTCAGCTATTTTTATAATCCTTTTAATAATAATATATATAAAGATAAAAACATAATTAATATTATCTTAAAGAAAGGTGTATTATATGGATAAAAAAATGGCTATTTTAATAATTGCTGTATTTTGTTTATTATGTGTAGGTTCATACTTGATATTTGAACCAGGCAGAGATGTCACTTATCATCAGATCAATTTAACAAATTCCTGCTCTGCTAAAGTTCCAGTAACTGATCAAGTGTCTGAATATACAGATAATCTGGACATTCATTACTATTCTGATTATGATTATGGGCTCAACATTACCAGCTTTAACAATGCGTCCCCAGTTACAGGATCACAAGGGCTTCTAAGATTTAACAATATTAAAAAAGAAGTTTTAGGTACTGAGAAAGCAAAGAATGGCAATTTCACTTATTATAAAAACAATAAGCTTGGAACTTACACTGTATTTGTTGAGGATAGGATGTCAAGTAACTTTATTTTAATGTCTTCAAAGGATCTGACAATTTTAAATACAGTTTATGATAGTTTAGAGGCAAGGATTATTGTAGATGATTATGAGCTGCAACAGATGTATTCAAACAATACCTCAAACAATTCATCTCATTATTATTAAGCTTTTTAGTTTTTAATTTTTATTTTTTCATTTTTTAATTTTATTTCATTCAATGTGATAATATGAACACTGCAGAAGCATTAATCAAATTGCTTGAAGATGATGGTGTCAAGCATATATTCGGTCACCCTGGAGAGCAGATACTCCCTTTTTATAAGGCCCTAAAGGGTTCTTCAATCGAGCATATTTTAACAAGGCATGAACAGGGGGCTGCTCATGCAGCAGATGCATATGCTCGATCATCAGGCAATTACGGATTATGCATTTCCACTGCAGGTCCCGGTGCCATGAATCTGGTTATGGGAGTTACCACTGCCTTTAAGGATTCTGTACCTCTTCTTGTCATCACAGGGGATAACGATTATTCCAAAAAGGATGAGGATATTTTCCAAAATTCACCAATCAACAGTGTTTTTGAAAATATAACAATCAAGAGTTTTCACCCATCTTCTGGAAAATCAGCTATTTTTAATTTGATTGAAGCTTTAGTCATGCTTCATAAATATCCTAAAGGACCAGTTCATATTAACCTGTCTAAAGATGTTCTCCTTGAGGGCATTGACTTTGATGATGTTGATTTGAATGGGATAATTGATTCTTTTGACCATGATATTTTTGAGGGTATTGATTCCAATTTGGAAATATTCGATGAAAAGATTTCCAGTTTTGACGATTTCCATGAATTGGTAAATATCTTTGATGATCATTTCATTTATTATGGTGGAAAATTAGTGTTCCGTGATGATTTTACTAAGAATTTTAACTCTTTTTCAAAAAATAATGCAAGTGATGTAGATAACAATATCAACTTAGCTATTGATAAATTCAAACTTTCACGAAAACCATTAGTCGTTGTAGGAAATGGCATAGTGTGGGGTAAAGCTATCGATAAATTAAGCACTTTTGTAAGTAAAACATGGGTGCCTATTGCTACCACTTTTCACTCTAAAGGAATCATAAGTGAAAGCGATAAATTGAACCTTGGCATTGTTGGCCTAAGGGGAACTTCACTTGCCAATTATGCATATGAGAATTCAGATTGCATTTTGGTTTTAGGTGCAAGATTATCTGAAAGGACAATTGCATCCTGCAGGTATGATGATGTCAAGGATAATATAATTCATGTAAATATTGATGAGGATTGCCTTAAGGGCAATATTGATATCTCAATGGATGCATCAGACTTTTTGGATTTATTGTTAAGTGAAATCCAATCCAATGACTATAAGGATAAGGAATTCATATTGTATAATGATTGGATCAATGAAATCTATTCTCATTATGAGGAATTGATTGTTGATGGAATTGATGAGGTTGAGGATAATTACATTCCATTGAGGCCACCTTATGCAATAAATAAGATTGTCAATGCATTCAAAGGCAGCTATTTCCTATCAGATGCAGGAACCCATACAACTTGGACAACATTGCTTTCCAAAAATGACAAGTTTGGAAAACTCTTGTTCTCAGGAGGATTTGGGCCAATGGGTTATGGTTTGCCAGCTTCCATTGGTGTAGCTATTGCCCATCCCGATGAGCAAGTCGTTGTCATATGCGGTGATGGAGACATTCAGATGGTCATTCAGGAACTGGCTACAATTAGGGAATATGACTTGAATGTGAACATTTTCATTATAGACAACTCACAATTGGGAATCATTCGCCAATGGGAAGAGACAATTTATGATATGGATAAGTATCAAATTGAT
>JAGCBE010000281.1 GCA_017652345.1 Methanobrevibacter sp. | reverse complement strand
TCCGGGTTCATGATCAAGAACGATTCGCACTCGTTTACCATTTCGCATTTCAGATACTCGATATTTTCCGCTCGGAAGTTTTTCGATTGTCATATCATTCTCCTTTACTACAACAATGGCAATTCAATAATCTATTAACCAATTCGGTGTATTGTTCGTCTTTGCGATTAAATCTTTCAGCCTGTTCATCCATTCGCTTATCCTTAATGGCGATTTGCTCATTCAAAAGAGCAATATGAGCATCATACTGTTTTCTTTCCTTCTCCATCTTCTCATGACTTTTGATTTTTTCTTCTTTCAATTGGAGTTCCAATTCTTCAATTCTTTGAATCTTTAATTTCAAAAGTGATTTCAATGCCTTGGTGTCCATATCATCGGAATCTTCAATGGTGTCAACATCAAGCATAGCCTTAACGAGAGGGCGAATTGTATCGTCATATCTAAAGGAAGTATTCTCGGATCCATCGGAAAAGACTCTTTGAACTGTTGTCTTTGAAACCATCCCATTTGTCATATCAACAATGTCATTAAGGGATAAATTTTTCTCCAGACGAGTTTCTTTGAGCTTCAAAATGATTTCTCTTGTATCTGTCATTGGCATTTCTCCTATGTCAAAAGTGGGTTAAAGTGGAACTTCATTGGTTCGGTTTGGTACATTACAATAAATTTATAGAAATGAATCGGAGATTCCAAGCATAACTTCATGATAGTTTTATCAGAACATTGGGTTGCCTTTACGAGCTTATGGAATCTCCGAAGGAGTGAATATGAGTAAAGAAGAATTTATCAATTTCTATAATAATTTAACAGAAGAAGAAAAAGAGTTTATCAGAGATCTTTTGTTGGAACAGGAACAAAGACCTTAATAAGGGTTATTGGGATTTATATATGATTCTTCTCCATTAACTATTCGTGTTCCATCATCAGTAATTTCATATCCGAATTTTACATCTTCGATTTTTTGATAATAAATGGTAGCATTATCTTTTTCAAAAGAAGGTTGATATTCATATATATCTTTTAAAAATTCTTTTGCTCTTTCTTCGCTTGTGAAACCATGAGCAACTTCTGCATCAAAGGGGTATTCATAAGATATGTTATTTCCAGAATCGTCATCCATGCGGTATATTTGCCCGCCCATTTCATATCCGGCAGAACGAATTAAAAATCTGCAATTATCCGTTCCGACCATAACATATCCTTTATCATACATAAGGCTATGAGTACGGATAGAATAGGTACCATTTCCGATTGGTATAATTCGCATATCAAAGTATTCACTCAAATTGTCATTGTTTATATTGACAATAACTGTATCAGGATCGGTTCTGAAATCATAGTTGTCTATAGTTATTTCTTCTTCGGCTTTAATTTCTTCCTTAACTTCTTCCTTAATCTCTTCTTTTAATTGTTCTTTTATTTCCTCGATGTTTACTTCCGTAGGTTCTGGAGTAACAACAGTTTCAGTAGGAGTGCAGCCTAAAATCAAAATAATAGGTAATACAAAAATCAATTTCTTCATCATTCATCCCTCATCTTTTTTTAACAATGCTTCAATAGCAGTTTTAATACTCGGATCAGCTTTTTGGTATAATTCATATAATTCCATGGCTTCCTTTATATTGTGATAGGTACCAACAGTTTTATTTAAAAGGTATTGTTTCTCAATATCCATATCTTCGGAATGATCTTTCCCAAATAAATCTAATTGTTGCTCAATAATGTTCTTTTGCATATCTTCGATGCTATCCATCGGAACATCAAAGCCCATTAGCCAAACAGGATTTACATTATAAGCATCTGCTATAATCGACAATTTATCCTGTTTAGGTTCTCTTGATCCATTAACATATCTGCTTATAGTTGATTTGGGTATTTTAGTCTTTATGGACATATCATTTTGAGAATCCCCGGTTAAACGAAGTAATTCTAATAATCTATTAGCTGAATTAGTAGTTTTCATTTTTTTATCTCCTATTAATAATATTTATAACACATTTATCGGATAATGTGTTGACAAAATGAAATACAAATTAAAAAAATTGTATAATATAGTTGACAAAATGGAAACCAAAGAATAGTATAATAAGTGAGTTCCCGAACGGGAACAAAATAATAATATATGAGAGGAGAGTGAAGCAATGGCAACAGAGACAGTTTTCGACACATCGAAACTTCGAGGAAGAATAGTTGAAAAGTTCGGAACAATAGACGCTTTTTCAAGCAATACTTCTTTAACGAGGGCATCCGTTTCGGATTATCTTAATGGTAAGAAAACTCTTAATCAGAAAGATATGAATGAATGGATGGAACTATTGGGTATAGAAGAATCCGATATTTTCGACTATTTTTTTGCAAAAAAAGTTGACAAACGGGAACAAATCGCGGAATAGGGATATTATATGAAATTTAACAAGGTCTCAAAGGATTACAAAAAATTGAATGATTTTCTTCGAGGGGAACTCCGCAGACAGAAGATAAGCCAAGAGAAACTTGCTTATTCGCTCAATATCACAAGAACTTCTGTAAGCAAGAAACTTTCAGGCAGTACGGATTGGACAGTTTGGGAGATCCTAAATGTATTTGAGATATTGGGCATCAGTTTTGATTATGGGAAGGAGCAAATATGAATGATTTTGAAATGAGTTTACCGGGCGAAATCGTAACTTTAAACACAAGGCACGATTCACATGATGTTGTAGACAAAGAGAGAAGATACAAACAAATCATAGAGGTTATGAAAGAGCATTCCGAACCTATGACAGCGAAGGAAATATCGGTTGCAATGTGGATTAGAAATTACATTCCAACAAGCGAAAGGAACTTTGCAGCTCCAAGACTTACGGAATTATCCCAGAAGGGAGTTGTGGAACCTATTGGAAAAAAGAAGTGCAACTACACAGGCAAAACTGTTGCAGTTTATCACTTAATAGAATGCCATGA
>JAGCBE010000280.1 GCA_017652345.1 Methanobrevibacter sp. | reverse complement strand
TTCCTACTGTTCAATACAGCAGGTTATGGGTGCTGTTGAAAGCGGAGAATGCGTATGCGGTATTGTACCGATTGAAAATTCCATTGAAGGTCCAGTTAGCTTGACTTTGGATTCCTTGATTCATAATTTTGACTTGAAGATCAAAAACGAGATTGTCATTCCAATCAATCATAATCTATTGGCTGCTAAGGAGATGACTGTAGATGAAGTGGAAAATGTTTATTCACATTCACAGGCTTTAGGCCAATGCCAGCCTTATTTGGAAAGGCACGGAATAACCGCCCATTACACCCTAAGCACTGCAGCAGCTGCTAAAAGGGTTGCAGAAACAGGTGAGGATGCAGCTATTGGAACATTGAAGGCAGCGGAATTGTATGGATTGAAGGTAATTGATACAAACATTCAGGAGAATTTCAACAATGAAACCCGTTTTGTTGTTTTGGATAATGAGGATTCTCCGATAACAGGAAATGACAAGACTTCAATTTCATTTTCATTGTTTGAGGATAAGCCAGGGGGACTTTTCGAGCTTTTAGGTCTCTTTGCAGAGAATGATGTAAACTTGACTAAAATCGAATCCAGACCTTCCAAAGAAGGATTAGGTCATTACATATTCTTCATAGATCTTGAAGGACATAGATTGGATGATGATATAGGACGTATTTTAAAAGATTTAGAGGATAATACTTCATTCTTTAAGATTTTAGGTTCTTATCCTGTATTTAGTGAAGATTTATTCAAATGATTTTCTCGTTTCATGTCTATTTTTTAAAATTCAATGATTTTATCTAATTTTTATTCATAGAATTTTTTAAAATTTTATCTATTTTTTAACTTTTCATTTAGTATAATTTATTAAATATGAAATTTATATATTAATATAATATAAATATATAAAAATGATGAAAGTTTGATATTTTTAATATATAGTATTAATTTATTCAATCGATATTAGGAGGAGAAGTATGAATCCAGATAGGAAAAAGCTTATGCAGATTTTAAGCAATCTTGAAAGGGATTACGAAGCTGGTTTGATTTCTGAAGAGAAATACCTTTATTTGTCTGACCAGTATAGGCATAAGATTGAAACTATTGAAGTTAGTGATAGAATTCGTGCGATGCAAGGAAAAGAAGAAACTCCTTCCTCAATCAAGTCAAGATATGATGATTCTCAAAAGTACAGAGAAGAAAAGGAAAAACTAGTACGTAAATATATTCATAATCCTGAGACTTATACAGTATCAAAAAAACCGGAAGAGTCTTCAAGTACCAGTCCATGGTATATTGCATTGGCAGTTGTATTCTTGCTTGTAGCATTTGGTGCAGGAATTACCTTTGGAATGTCCAGCATAGGTTTAGATAGTGATGTTGGCGGTATGCTATCTGCAGGTGCAACTATTAATGACACTGCTTTTCCTGAAGTTAAGGTAAACAAGTCTCTCAGTTACAATTATACAAAATCTTACTCAAATACCACTACATACGGTTCTTCAGATGATTCAAGTTCATCTTCAAGCAGTTCCTCTATTAGTGACTCAAGTTCCAGCTCTTCCAGCTCATCAAGTTCTGGAGGCAGTTCAAGTGGAGGATCCTCTAGCGGTGGATCTTCAAGTGGAGGTTCTTCTGGCGGAAGCTCTGATGGCGGTTCATCTAGTGGTGGATCTTCAGGCGGCAGTTCTGGAGGCGGTTCTTCTGATGGTGGTTCTTCTGGAGGCAGTTCTGGAGGAACTGAAGAGTAAGTTAATTGATGGTGCTATTATTATTTTTTTGGAGATATGATATGAAAAAAATTATTGGTATCGGATTAATATTAATTTTATTGATTGTAGGTGTTTCATTTTTTATAAATAATCCTATAAGCACTGATAATGGAGAGGACCTTTCAAAGCAATCAGTGGATTATTCTGAAAATGGAATATCTTTATCAATGCCTGGGAATTGGGTTTCTGCAAAGTCCAACTCTAATGAAACTGTTTTAGCAATTGCAGACCCTAATTATAAGGATTCCGCAGGATTTAATAGTGTTAATGTGAATATTGAAAAGAAATCAAATGCCAGATCTCTACAATCTGAATTCACTTCCAATTACAATACATTGGCTCGTAATTCTGATTTTAACATTTTATTTATGGGAAATGTTACCTTTAATGATCAAGCGGCTATGGAAGCGGATTACACTTCTGTGGCAAACAATCAAACAAAACAGCATAAAGCTATTTGGATTCCAAAAGGGTCAGACATTTATGTCATATTATGTTCTGCACCGGAATCTGAATTCGAAAATAAGTTAGGTACTTTTGATTTCATTATTAACAGTGTTCAATTATAATAGTGATTTCTAAAAAAGAAAATTCACTATTTTTATTTTTTTAGATATTTATTAAAATAGGATAAAATTCTTTTAAAGATTTTAGATTATTTATCAACTACAAGATTTAGATATTTATTGAAAGATTTTAAATTTATTGAAGTGATTTTATGGAAATTGTTTTATGCGTTACTGGCAGTATTGCAGCAACCGAAACCATTAAGTTAGCAAGGGAATTTAGAAGGCAAGGTCATTCTGTTAAGGCATTCATGACCCAAGAAGCTACTAAAATTATCCATCCGAATGCTTTGGAGTTTGCTACTGGCCAAGAAGTTGTTTTGGAATTGACTGGAAAGATAGAGCATGTGAAGTATTCTCAACAGGATTTGATTTTAGTTGCTCCAGCTACTGCAAATACCATTTCCAAATTTGCATATAAGATTTCTGACAATCCTGTAAACACCCTTTTGATAACTGCTCAAGGGCATGACACTCCTATTGTCTTTGTCCCTTCAATGCATGATTCAATGTATGATGCAGTAAGCGAAAATGTGGAAAAGCTAAAAGAAGAAGGCATTAAGTTTGTCAATCCTCGCATTGATGAAGGAAAAGCCAAGTTCCCAGCTATTGAAGACATTGTCCTTGAATCTCTAAGGGCAGTCAATTTGGATAGGGTAAGTAAGGGCATTGCAGGTGGTGTAGTGTCTAATATTGCAGGAAAAAACATATTGATCAGTTTAGGCGGAACCTTTGAGGAAATTGACCCTATAAGAGGCATATCCAATAGGTCCTCTGGTAGGATGGGTTTGGAATTGGCTAAGGAAGCATTCGTTAGAGGAGCTAACTTGACTATTTTAGCTGCACATCATGAAGTTTCAATTCCAAAGGCATTCAATGTCATTGATGCAGAATCCACTACACTTATGAATGAGAAAATAGATGAGTTGATTCCTGATTTTGATGTTTTCATAGCTACAGCAGCTGTTTCTGACTTCACTCCAATCAGTAAGGAAAATTCTAAGATCTCTTCTTCATACAACTTGTCATTGGAATTTGAGCCTGTTGCTAAAATCATTCAAAGAATCAAGAATATCAATGAAGATATATTCTTAGTTGGATTCAAGGCGGAATACAACATTTCAGAAGAGAAAATGATTGAGTGTGCTAAGACTCAAATGCAAGAGGCAGGTACTGATTTGGTTGTAGCAAATGATGTTGCAAATGCAGGATGCGGATTTGGATCTGAAACCAATGAGGTCATTCTTGTAAGTGATGAAATCAAGAAGGTTTCATTAAATTCCAAAAAAGAGATTTCAAAATCCATATTTGATGAGATTTCTAAAAAATTGAATTGATTATAACTTTAGAAGTTTAATCAATTTTTCTTTTTTTATTTTACTTTTATTTTACTTTTTATTTTAGTTTTTTATTTTACTATTTTTTAATTTTCAATTCTTACTTTAATATGATCAAATTCTCATAATTTTTTTGTTCGTTATATAATTTTTTTCTTATATTTTTCCTTATTTTCCTAAAAAAATTTTAAATATTTTCTTTTAGTTTTATTAATACTTAATTTTTGCCCTTATTTAGATAATAATTAAAAAAAGTATTACTTTTTTGTAAAAATTAGTAGTTCTTTCTTATTTTTGAAAATAAAGAAAAATTAGAAATATTTTTTAAAATTTTTATAAAAATTTGTTAAAAAAGAGTTAAAAATAGTTTATTTTGCAAAAAAAGTTCAATCCTCTAAGTTATTTAATTATGGAGTGTTTTTTATGAGTGAATTAACCTAGAGGATATTTTTATGAACTCTTTTTTTATTGCATTAGCAAATATATATTTGTGATATTCTTATATAAAAAGCTTTCAGTAGTAATACTTTTTTGAGATTGTTCGTAGTTATACTAAATTCGTATTTCTTCTTGAAATTACTAATAATTATGTTAAATTATTCTTAGATTAATTTTTAAAATTGAATTAGTTTTATTTCTGATTTTCAGTAAATTTTAATCTATTTTTTTTAAAAAATCTAATGTATATTACTCTTTTGAAATCAAATTTTTTGATAAAAGTAATACTTATAAAATAAGGATTTTTAGAGCTTTAAATTGATATTTTATCCTTTAAATTTCTTAAAATATCTTTATAAAAAATATATGCTTTATTTTTTTGATGATTCTACATATTATTTGATAAAAAGAATTATATGAAAAGCTAAATTTTTGTTTTTTAATTTCAATATCAAAATGGTGGTTTTGAATTAAAATAGCAGTTATGTATGGTTTTTGAAAAATGATTTTTTTCAAAAATGAATGTATGTTCTTTTAAAAAGATTTCTCCACAAGAAAAGCTATATGGTCCTTTTCATAAGGTTCTAATTTAATCTTTTCCAAAATGGAATAACCATTCTCTTTTATTTTTTTAGCTTCATCCTTGAATATTTTTTTAGGCTTTTGAATAACATCAATGCTTCTTGCTTTTATGGTAATGAGCCCTTGGCCATCTTCCTTTAGGAATAAATCCATATTATCCATAAAGAGTTCGCTCTGTTTTTCCTGTGCCACATCGCAGTAAACCAAGTCCACCTTTCCAACTTTATTTAGGTAATATTTCGGTTTGGTTGCATCTGCAAGGAGTGGCATTATATTGTTTCTCTTTTGGGATAATCTGACTAATTTTTTCATGCTGACAGGTGAGAATTCTACAGCATAGATCAAACCCTCATCGCAAATGTCAGAAATGTGTGAAACAGTTGTTCCTGTTGAAGCGCCTAAGTATAATACTTTAGAATCATTGTTCAAGTCAAGCCCTTCCAATCCATTCAATAATGCTGCAGCTAATTTGGATCTTCTTGGATTCCAGATTCTGTACTCCTCTTCCCCATCTTGGATAAGTCTTTCATCATAGACTCTAATCCCAGGACTTAAGTTTTTGGTAGCTATTTCACCATCTTTGTAAAATATGTTCATTTTTTCACATCTTTAGTATAATTAAATCTCATTAGAAAATATACAGGTTCTGTCACAATTGTGCCTATTTTCTTCTTTTCTTTTTATTCTTCTTGTTTTTCTTGCTTCCTTTGTATTTCTTGCTTTTTCCTTTCCCTTTGTCCTTTTCTGCTTTTCTTTCCTTTGCTCTCTTTTGGCTTGTCTTTTTAGGGAATGGATTTTCCTTTTCTATTTGCTCAACTTTCTTAAGGTAATCCTCTGCAATGCTTGGATCATACTCTCCAGAGAACACATCCTTTCTTACAGCAAGGGTAATCTTCAATGCTAAGTTTCTGGCTATTTTTCCCCTGTTCCACCATTTAGCTCCACGTACACTTGGGTGTTGGAATATCAATCCATGTTTTGGAGGACGTTCTCCAGTTTTTAAATGTCTGAAAATTGCCTTTTCAGCACCCATTATCTGAATAACACTTGCAGGATAAGTTGCTAATCTCTTTATGCTTCCAATGTGTGCAATTAATTTGGCACCTAATGTGGATCCCAATAAGTCTCTTAAGTTAGGGGCAATGGCTTCCATTTTAGCATCGATATAAGTTTCAAGTTCCTTCCTTGACTTTTGAAGTGAATAGATGGACTCTGCAAAACTCTTCAACATCAATAAGTCATCCTCTTCAATGTCAGCACCAGTGCTTTCCTCAATCTCTTCACTGAAATGCTCCATATAGTTTTCGAGGATGTCCTCCCTATTTTCACTTTCAGCGATTAGCTTTATGTAGGTTTCATTACTGCTAATTGTATCCATTTCTGGGAAATAGATTGTGTACCAGTCACGAATACGCTCAACTAATTTGCTGATTGATTCATCAATGTCATCTACAGAGTTTATTGCTTGAATCAAGAGTTTGTCCTCTTCCTGTGAAGACTTTTTGATTTTGTAGATAGCTAATTTTTCATAAATCTGAATGATTTCATCTTGACTTTTTGAAAATCCTATTTCCTCTAATATGTTATCAATATTGCTTCTTAAGTGTTCTCCACCTTTATTTGGAGTTTTCACTTCAATATTTTCATAATTTTCAAGTTCCTTGTATTGGGATTTCCTTTTGGTGGTTTCTATAATGATTTTATCCTCATCCTTTGAATCCAATTTCATTCCATTGATGAGTTCAATCTCTTCGTCTAAAATCTCATTTTCCTCTATCTTAATGAGATTTGAAACCACTTCATCTTCTGTAAAAAGCTTATAGTCAGCTATTTGAAGATCTTCATCAAATGCAATAAATCCTGCAATACATTGTGTTATATAAAATTCCATAATCTTATTTTAATTTTTTTATCTAATATATTTTACATTATTTTAGATAATTTTTACAAGTTTTTGATAAATTTTAATGAAATTTCCTTAAATTTCCACTTGAAAACTAAATAATTATATATCATATAGTTTCCATATATTAAAATAGTATAAAATTATATTATATTATTTAAATATTATCGGAGAATTATTATACTTATCAAAGTTCATGTTTTTATTGGAGGTTATTCATGTTAAAAACTAAATTATGTGGTGTCAGGTTTAAGAATCCATTGATGCTTGCTGCAGGTGTATTGGGAAGTCATGCATCTTCCCTTAATTGGATTTTAAAATCTGGTGCTGGTGCAGTTGTATCCAAATCATTTTCAAAGGAACCTAATGACGGTTATAAAAATCC
>JAGCBE010000279.1 GCA_017652345.1 Methanobrevibacter sp. | reverse complement strand
TATTATAATATTATAGAATAAGTTTATTATAAACTTATGTATTGATTATAAGTTAATCTTAAAAAATCATATGGAAATATGAAAAAACATAAATTTTTTAGAAATAATCTACTAAAAAAATAAAAGAAAAAATATATTTCAAAATGATAGCCTTTAAAGTAAAAGTTTGATTAATTTAAGATATAGTTTACTATAACAATATCATTTTAAACAAACAGCTCATCAATTAAATTAAACTTATTCTTTTTCTTTTAAATAATGTTTAACTAGACCACCATCAGACAATATATTTATCATGAATTCTTCAAAAGCCTGGAATTCAACTTCAATGTTTTTGGTTTCATTGACAATGATTCCCTTTTCCAAATCAACAGATAGAATATCACCATCATCAGCTTCAATGTCTGCAACAACAACTGGGAGACCAATGTTGATTGCATTCCTATAGAAGATACGTGCAAATGATTTTGCAACAATAGCTTCAACACCTGCTGCCTTAATAGCTACCGGTGCCTGTTCCCTTGAAGATCCGCAGCCAAAGTTTTCACCAGCAAGGATAATGTCACCTTGCTTGACATTCTTTGTAAAATCTGCTCTTTCCCCTTCAAGAACATGCAATGCCAAATCCTTTGGATTGAAGGTTCTCAAATATCTTCCTGGAATGATAACGTCAGTATCTATATTATCTCCAAAATTCCAAACTTTTCCTTTAATTTCAGCCATAGTATTCACTACTTATATAAAATCCTTAAAAAAAATTTAAAAAAATAGTTTATTTTAAAAACTATTCTTCGATTATAAAAATAAAAAAAATAGTTAAATTATAATAACTATTTTTCAATTACATAACCATGGTTTTGAGCTTTAGTAACTTTTACACGGTCTTTACCTACTAATTCCTCAGCTGCCTTAACAATATCCTTATTGTTTTCATCAAAGACAGTGTATAAAGTAGGTCCAAATGAACTGATTCCAGTACCATAAGCTCCTGCATCATCAAGAGCTTGCATAGTAGGCAAGTAATGGGAATCTAAACTGTGTTCAAGCTTATTGAAACCGACTTTTTGAAGTTCCTTAATTGCCCAACCAAAGTTGACAATGTCTTTTTCAAGCAAGAATGGAAGTAAATTCATTAAGATCAAGTGAGAAACCTGTTCCACTTCAGTTTTTGGAAGAGGACAGTAGGTTTGGAAAACATTTACTTCCTGTTGATCATGCATAGTTTCTTCCACTTCAGGCATAGCAAGCAAAATGTCCCATTCTTCAGGGAACTCATATCTTGCAATCAATGTTGCAGGTTTTGCTTTAGATGCAGATGAAGGTAAAAATCCAGGTTTTTCCTCTAGACTGTGACCACCATCAACAATGAAACCACCTAAATCATGTGCAAAAGTACCGATACCAGAGGTTCCTCCTCTGCCAACCATAGCACTTAAGTCTCTGCTTGAGAATTTGAGTCCTGCAGTTTCAGTCATCAAATGAGCAGTACAAACTGAGATTTGAGTTCCAGAACCTAATCCGGAGTGTGCTGGGTAAGCTTCCAATACTTTAAAGTGGAACCCAGATTCAATATCACAGAGTTCTGCAATCTTTTCTGCAGCTTTTGGAATTTTATCCAAACATTCTTCTCTAGAATCTTCTCTAATGCCATCAGCAAATTCTAATGTGTATCCTTTTTCATTAGTTTCTTCACTTTGTAAAACAAATTGTGGATCGCTAAGTGCAAGACCTATACCACCATCAATTCTCTTATAAGACCCATTCATGTCGATAAGAGACATATGTAATCTTGAAGGTGCTCTAATAATCATAATTTCACGACCATTTTTATATTGACTCAATAATTGAAAAAGTTAAAATCATCTGAATTTCAGCTATTTAGTTCCAATTATCAAATCTTATAATTTTAATTAATCAATAATATTTAACATACTTAAATATTCGAATATTTATATATAAATTTTAATATTTAAACTTATTGTACAGTTATTGAAAAATCATTGAAAAATAGAATAGAAATTTGAAAAAAATACTAAAAAAATGAGATAAAAAATAGACTAAAAAATAAGATTAAAAAATTAGAAAAAAATTAAGAAAATAGAATAATAAAAATTAAAATAAAAAAAAGAAATAGAAAAGAAAAATAGCAATAAAGATTATCTAATCTTTATCTTCGTCTTCTTCTCCAGTCTTGTCATTGAACTCAGTCATTTTCTGATTTAATGGAACTGAAAATTCATCTTCAATACCTTGTCTGTAAATGGAGTTCATGGTACAGAATGGAATGACTCTACCATCAGGCACTGCATAGTGAATAACACAGTCTTTTACCCTGTCGGTATCGAAGTTAAATGGATCCATGAAGTGCATACATGAAATGAGTAATGAATTCACGTGGAACTCACCTAAAGCTTCATAAGATTGATTTTTAAAGATATCCATTAAAATCTTTTTCATATCCAAAAGTTTAGGAGATTTTTCCTCATCAAGGATTTTTGGAAGATTTTTAGCAGCACTTGCTACAATTCTGGATTTAATACCGAATGCACCGTTTTCCAATTTTTCAGTGTATTTGTTTAAGAATGCCAAGAATTTGTCAATGTCAATGAATCTTGTAATAGGAATGATTTTGTCTCCTTCCATAAAGATGTATGTTGCTGAACCACAGTGTTGGTGACAGTTTAATGTCACTGGAGGTTCTTCATTTCTTAAAGCACCTATAAATTCAGATACAGGTTGAACGGAAGTAGCTGAATAGAAATCATCTTTGGAAATTTGGCCATCGGTTTGCTCTTCAACCAATTTCAAGAAGTCAGGAATGGTGATTCTTTGCTCTTCCACTTGGTCAGATGGAGTTCTTCCTGCAAATGCTACAGGCTGGAAGTTTACACCGTGAACGATATCGATGTTTTCTATAGCGAATCTGATGATGTCTCCAACTTGCTGGTCATTTACACCTTTTACAACTGTAGGTACAATTACAACACCTAAACCAGCTTCTCTACATTTCTTGATAGCTTCCAATTTAACATCCAACAAGTTTTTGTTTCTTGCTATCATATAAGGCTCTTCAGTAACACCGTCAAATTGCAAGTAAACTGTGTTTAAACCTGCGTCTTTCAATTCTTGGGCATAACCTTCTTTTTTAGCAATCCTGATACCATTGGTAGCTATTTGAGTATGTGAAAATCCTTCTTCCCTTGCCATTCTAATTAAGTCAGGCAAATCTTTTCTTACAGTAGGTTCACCACCAGCATATTGGATAGCTGGAGCAGGAACAGGCTTTTCATTTCTTAAGTTCTTGAGCATTTGGCGAATCTCATCTTGAGTAGGTTCAAATAACTTTTTGGAAACAGCAGCATTTGCAAAACAAATAGGACATTTCAAATTGCATCTGTTTGTCACATCAATCAAACCTAATACTGTGTAAGATTCGTGTTCAGAACAGATACCACAGTTTGAAGGGCATTTTGCAACTTTATCCACCATAGGATTTTCCAAATCCTGAGTAATTGAGTCAATTTGATCAACTCTGTCGTATAGTTCTGCATCACTCCAATAAGTATTATTAAATTCCCCATGTTCTGGACATTCTTTTTTGATCCAGACTCTACCATCCTCTTCATAAACCTCAGCATCTAATGGCTTAAGGCAGATAGGACATAAACTAGTTGTATTTTTAATATGCATATTCTCACCCATCGATTTTTAATCTGTAATCTTGTGTGTAATAATCTTAATTTTTGAATTTTAATAAAGGTAATTATTAGAATTTAAGCAATTTATAGAGAATGAGATTAGAAACTTTAAAAAAGAAAATTAAATAAAAATTTTCTAAACTAAATTAACTTTATAAAATGCTTATATCAACATAATGTATTTAATATATCTTTTATATTATATAAACTTATTATAAAAAATGAAATAGAAATGTAATAAAAATGTAATAATTTTAGATTTTTATTGGCATTAGAATATTTAGGAATATATGAAATATATTAAGTAATAGAAAGGAAATAAATAATATTAATTGAGTTTCTTGAAAAGAAAGCATTAGCATTAGGTGCATAATATGAAATTAAGCGAATGGATAAAATTAAACAACATACCTAATAACAGAATCTTAAAAGTCCTTGAATATTATGAAAGCATAGACCCAATATCCTTCAATGATCCGGAAGATGTCAAAGCGGAAGTTGAAGAACACGGTTTAAGATGGGTAGCGAACAAATATGGAGTTCGTGAAAAAGAGCTTAAGGAATATGGTTGGAGATTTAAAAAACGAGATGATAAAGGTAAAAAAAGAGAGGAAACTCCAATCATTAAAACAAACGAGCAAAAGCCATTAGTAGACATTTTTGATGATGAGTAATTTAAAAATAGAATAATCATTAAAAAAAGATAAGAAAAAATAGAAGAAATGAAAAAATAAAAAATAGAAAAAAGGACTAATGCAGAACTAATACCAGACATCCTTAATTCCAAGCAAATAAGCAATCATATTAGAGCCCAAATGCAAAATAAGAGTTAAAATAGCAACGATAATGAAAAATTCCCAGCTGATCTTAACGACCAACAAGCTTAATACCAATGCACCTACAACGAAATCCAATTGGTCCATTATAGGAGCTGGCTCACCACTTTGAAGGCCTATTCTTCTTTTTATGAAACTTCCAACTGCATCACCTAACAATGCACCAAAAGCCATTAAGAATCCTAAAATCAAACCGCCAGTTATGCTGCCATATACAGGAAGATCTATTATTCCACCAGTCAAGACACTTAAATCTCCATAAAAGGTACCTAT
>JAGCBE010000278.1 GCA_017652345.1 Methanobrevibacter sp. | reverse complement strand
TATTAATTCAACTACACACCTAAATTAAAACACCTATAAGTTAATCCAATTAGTCTCTTATTATCTAATCAAATTAAAATCCATAGCCATTTATTGCCACAGATTAAACATATAGCTAATTTATTAATTTAGTTTCAGCTTCTCCTCCTGAGATAGAAGCCATTTTATGATTAAAATCATCTTGAAGACCACCAGGCATTTCCACAATTCCGATCCAAGAACCATCTTGTTGCCATTCTTCATTTACAATTTGTCCAAATGGACGAATTGCAGAATAAGCTTGACCGGCAGCTGTGCTTGGCAATCTAACAGCCATTTTAACTTTTTCAAATTTAATTGGGATTAAAACTTTAATTGCTTTTAAAGCTATTTGAACCTGTTCATCAACAGATTTAAATGCATCGACTTTAACTTTTGCCTCATTCATCGCATTTTCAATTCTCATTGCAGGGTGTGGAAGACCGTTTTGAGGGTTTATTCCCTCTCTGGCTATTTTAGCAATAACCTGTTTTCTCTTGTCCTCTTGCATCTGTCTTCTTTGCTCAGCAGTTAATTGAACATGCCCTTTTAGAAGAATTTGACTAGCCACTTCCAAAACATCAGTTGTTCCAAATACCTTTTCCATAGCTTCTTCAGAAGCCTTATCTCCTTTTTTGGAATCCTTGAATATTTCTTCAACAGCCAATATGTCTTCAATTTCAATTTCTTTTTCATTATCTGGATTTCTAAAGTCTGCAGCTAAATCAGGATCAACTAAAATTTCAAATTTTTCTCCAAAAGATTCTAATCTTGCAATTATAGCATCATCTACATTTACCATGCTTACTCACCAAAAACCAATTAATTTGATATTGCTTTTATACATTTTAAAAAATAAAAAATGTATGAAAAATTTAAATACATTAATAAAAATGTAAAAATGAAAATGAGTTCAAAATGAACTCAAAAATTAAAATATAAAAATTTAAGAAATGTTAAGAAAATCAAGAAAACTTATCGGATAGGAATCCTCTAAGCTTTATTAGATATACTTAACAATCATCCTTAAATGTTTATGTTTAGTTAAGACTTTTTCTGTAAGAACTAGCTTTACGCCAAACTTTGCAGTTTCCCTTAAAGCCTTACTCTTCAGAATCTTTTTCACCATCGCTTTCTTCAGTAACATTTTCATCGACTACATCTTCAGAAGTCTCTTCGGAAGCTTCAGCCTCTGCAGTTTCATCTGCTTCTTCTTCGACTACTTCTTCAGCCTCTTCCTCAGATTCTTCTTCCTCTTCTTCAGCATTTCTCTCAAGAAGAGCTTCGACATACTCAGATACTTCATCATCAGCTAATTTTCTGTAGCTTTGAGTATCCACTTCAATGACAGCTATTTCAACGCTTTGAGCAGTGGTTCTTCCTTCAGTAGCTTCGTAAAGTGCATCTAAACCTAAGCTGATTGCATCTTCTAAGCTAATGTCGTCTTCATATCTTTCTTCAAAGACATCCATAGCTGCTTGTACACCAGATCCTATAGCAGTTGCCTTGTATTCAATTAAAGCTCCACTTGGGTCTGTTTCGAATAATTTAACTTCTTCACCATTCACTCCACCGATGATGAGTGCTGAACCGAAAGGTCTTA
>JAGCBE010000277.1 GCA_017652345.1 Methanobrevibacter sp. | reverse complement strand
GATGAAATTACTGTGCTGGCAGACGCGAAAGTTAAGGCATTAAAGAAAACATGGTCAAGTGCGTATACCAATGAAGAATTAGTTTGGCTTCAAGATTTTTATAACAAAATTGTTGCTACTCAGAATGTATCTACACCAATTCTGCAAGAAAAAGCAAAAGATTTTTGTGAGCTGCAATTAAATATAAAAAAAGGATTACGTAGCGGAGCTGACGTTTCTAAAATGATGAAACAGGCAGATGATATTGTTAAGACATATCATTTTGAAGCTTCAAGTGCTAAGAATGCTGCGAATTTTGAATCTATTGGTGAACTTATGGTCTATTATGGTAAAAAAGGGTGGCACCCAAAATGGCATATTGAACCAAATGATTCTATTGATTTTATGATGCAAAATATTCAAAATTATTTAAAGCGTCTTGTTGTTAATGAAGGCAATTTCGCAGAACAAGTTGAAGATAGGCGTGACCGCTATAATTTAACAGAACGACTTGATAATATTGAAAATGAAGAAGTAGAATTAGATGATACTACTGATATTGAATATGAAGGAGACGATGAATTGGCAGGTGAATTATCATGACGGAGCAAAACGTACTACGAGATGATATTCCAATTGAAAAAGGCGTCGTTCTTACTACTAGTTTTCTTGACTCTAATCAAGAACTTTTTACTAAATATTTAAATTTATGGATACTATATCCCGATATGTTGTTAGATATTTTACAAGATATTGAAGATGCTATGCACTGGAAATTACAACCTTATCAACGTATAGCACTTCGTGCGCAGATGAGATACAGGTATCATTTTTGGACTGCGACACGTGCAACATCAAAATCTTTTTGCGCCTATCTTGGAGGATTTTTAAAATGCGTATTATTACCTAATTCTAATGTCTTTATTGCCTCTGATGTTAAGGGAACAGTAATTAAAACCGCTGAAGCTAAATTTGAAGAATTTTATCGGCATTGGCCTATGCTTCGTAACGAATTAGCTACGCGGCAAGAAGATGGTAAAACCGGCGAAAAGAAGAGCGGCAACTATTATGAATTAAATTTTAAAAATGGTAGTAAACTTACAGTTGTATCAAAAGATACCAGTCGCGGCCTACGTGCTACTGCCGGCATATTAGAAGAAGCGGCCACTATTTCAGAGGAAGACTATAACGAAGTTCTTTTGCCGCAACTAAATGTGCCTCGTCGTGAAGTTGATGGTTCTTTAAATCCAGAAGAGCCGGTATCAACTCAAACTTTTATTACAACCGCGCGCGAAAAGACAGTATTTATGTATGGTAAACTTATTGAATGCGCGGTTAATGCAGTTCTTCATCCTGATAGCTATTTTGTATGGGGTGTTAGCTATGAAATCGCTCTTAAATACGGTGTTATTAACAAACAAATGCTTATGGACCAACGCGATTCATCAACAATGAGTGAAGAGAGCTTCGCGAGAGAGTCATTATCAGTTTGGAGCGGAAACAATAAAGACGCATGGCTAGATTCCAAACGTTTAAATAAACGAAGAACTTTATTAAAATGTGAGCGGAAAGCACAAGAAAATCCACCTAATCCAAATACCTTTTATATAATTGGGGTAGACGTAGCTCGTTATTCCGCTAACACTGCTATTATGGTAATTAAAGTATTACCCCAAGATTCTGGTTTTAAGAAAAATGTTATTTATACAGAAGTAATTCACGGGGCTAATTATATTACCGAACAAGCGCCACGTATTAAAAAATTAATTCAATTTTATAAACCTCGCGAAATAGTAATTGACGGAAACGGCCCCGGAATTGGCCTATTAGATGCGATGGCGTTGCCATCATTTGATTCTAAAACAGGAGAACAATTTCCGGCTTATTATGCCTTTAATAATGAGCATCATTTACCACCTGAAAAGAAAAATGAAGGTGAAGAGCCCTGGCCTGAATTTAATGCCATTATTTATGATATTAAGGCTGGTGCATCTAATGATGATGCCATTCATTCTAATTTTTATGCTCAAATTAATAATGGTTCTGTAGCATTTTTAGCGCATGAACGTATAGTTAAAGATAAATTATTAGCCACAGAAAAAGGTCGAAAAATGTCATTATATGACAGACGAGTTTATTTACTACCTTATGAAATGACTTCACGTTTAATTGATGAATTAAATAATTTAAAGTTAAAACCGACCGGGGTTCAAAATCAATTTAAGGTTGAACGTATATCACGTTCTATTGAAAAAGACCGTTTCTCAGCATTAGAATATTCGTTGTATCGCGTGCACTATTATGAAGATAAAGCTATGAAACGCGCGACAAAGAAAAATATTGCTCAATATATATATTTTAGTCCTAGGCAAAGGAGGTGAAAAAGATGGAAAATACAAAACAAAAATATAATTTTGCGGATTTTAAACGTCGCATCGCGCGCGAAAGGCGTCCTTTCACCCCTATTGGCGTGGACTCTTATTCTCGATGGGGTTATTATAATAATAGACGAGTAAATGAAGATTTTACATTAGAAGAAATACAAAATATTATTCGTTCTGGAGATGTTGAAGCCGCGCGTGAACTTTCTCGTTATTATTACCGCACTAATGGTAAATACAGAAATAATATTGATTTTCTCGCGTCTTTACCATTATATGACACTGTTGTCGTTCCTGTATCTGAACGTGAATCAGGTTCTAAAACACAAATTATTAAAGCATTTGATAATGCTTGTCAATTTGTAGAAAATTTAGATGTGCCAAATACCTTTAATCATATAACTAAAGAATGGATTAAAACTGGTGTATTTTATGGTATATTAAGAACAGATGGAATTAATGTAATAATCCAAGATTTACCACTTGAATATTGCCGCACACGATTTAAGGATTTTTGTGGTTTTAACATCTTAGAATTTAATATAACTTATTTTGAGCATATTCGTGATAAGGAATTACGAGAAGAAGCAATTCTTACTTTTCCTGAAGAAATTCAATCCGCATGGCATCTATATGAATTACATATATTAAAAGACCCATGGGTAATGATACCTGGAGGTAGTGGGGGTATTTGTTTTGAATTTACAGATGACCCAACTCCACTTTTGTTAGCTAGTATTCCAGATTTAAAAAAATTAGATGATGCGGTAGGGCGTGAAGAAAAACGTGATGAAAATGAATTATTTAAACTTTTAATTCAAAAAATGCCAATTGATAATAAAGGTGAATTGGTATTTCAATTAGAAGAAGTTGGCGATATTCATGCTTCTGTAGCAGAAATGCTTCAAGATATAGATACTGTTGATGTATTAACTACTTTTGGCGATACCACACTTGAAAGTTTACAAGAATCTTCTGCCGCTTCACAATCTGCAGACCGCATTGAAAAGTATAATAAAAATGCTTGGAACTCTCTCGGCCGCAGTTCATTAATTTTTAACGCAGATGGTAGTTCTTCATTGGCTTATGCAATTAAAAAAGATGAATCTTTAATGATTTCTTATTTAAATGTATATGAAGCGTGGATTAAGTTTCATCTTAATGATAGATTTGCTCGCAATGGATTAAGTTTTGATTTTGAAATTTTACCTACTACTGTATTTAATCGTCAAGATTTACAAAGTGCTTATTTCCGCGGCGCTCAATATGGTTATTCTAAAATGTTCGCGGGCGTAGCTATGGGAATTAAACAGCGAGATCAAATTAGTTTAATGGAATTTGAAAATGATTTTCTTGAAATGTCTGACAAGATGAAACCTTTACAATCAAGTTATACTACTCCTGGTGGTAGTGAAAATTCTCAAGAAAAAAATTCTTCAAGTGCGCAAAAAACAACCATTACAACTAGGACGCAAGACCTAGAAAATAAGGGAGGTCGTCCAGAACTCCCAGACGAACAAAAATCAGAAAAAACTCAAGCGAATATCGCGGCTGAAGGTTAAGGAGAAGAATTAATATGAATAGGAAAATACCAATATATTTTGACGCTATTATACTTGATACTCCTGTACAAGAACTTTCAGTATCTAATGGCTCTGATGTTGGTAGTAGACTAAATGTAGCAGTATTTACTAAATATAGAAATCGTAATGGTTCTTATATTACTGATGAATATGCTGATTATTTAATTGCTTCTGCTACTCAGGGCGATACACCAGTAGTTGGTTTTTTTGATCCTGAAACTCAATCTTGGGCTTCTCATACGGGTCCTACCTTAGCAAACGGATATGGGTATGTTGAAAGTTTTATAGGTTGGGAGCCTTTAACTGATACTGATGGAGTAACACGAGATTATGCTGTTTTCTCCGTAGTTATTTTCACTAAATATTACGAAGAAGCTAAAAAGATTCGTGGCCAATATCAAAGTATGGAACTTGATCCAACTACAATTGATGGTTCTTGGGCTAATTTTGAAGGTGAAGAATATTTTGTTTATACTAAAGGAGACATGCTTGGACTGTGCGTTATAGGCGCGCATGAACCATGTTTTTCAGTTTCATCTTTTTTCTCTAAGAATGATGAAACATATAAATCTCAATATGAAAAGTTCTCTTTACTATTGTCTGGCCTCAAGACACAAGTAAAAGAGGCAGAAATTATTATTAAAGGAGGAGAACAACCAGTGGACAATTTTGAATTAAATAAGGAAACCACTGTTGAAGAGCCTATTGTAGAAGAGCAACCTGCTGTTGAAGAAGAGCCCGTTGCTAAGCCAGAAGCTGAATTTTCTGCTAATGAAGAAAATGAATCAACTCCTGAGCAAAAAGAAGAAGAAAAGCCTGAAGCTGAAACTGTAACAGAACCTTCTGAATTTGAAAAACTACAAAATGCTTATAATGAATTAGAAAATAATTATAATCAGTTAAAATCTGATTACGATACTCTTTCTAATACAGTGGAAACTTTAACCGCAGCTAATACCGATTTTGCCGCGCAAATTGAAACCCTAACTGCTGAAAAATCTACTCTTGAAAATTCTCTTGCCACTTATGAGGCTCAGGCAAAAGAAATTTTAATTGAGAAGAAAAATGTTTTAATTGAAAAATATGAAAAAGTTTTATCCGCGGAAGAAATTAGTAATTTCCGAGAGAAGTCAAATGACATGACTTATGACGAGCTAGAATCTAAATTAGCAATCAGCTTTGCTAATAATAAACTAGCTGATAATAATTCTGATAAGAAAGTTCCGATTCCAGAACAACAATCGGCCTTTGCTTTATTAATGAACAAATATAAGAAGAAATAATATTACTTAGGAGGTAATAAATTATGGCTATGAAAAGATTTCCCCTTCAAGAGTATGCAAGCCTAGAACTAAATCAAGTTGCCTTCCCTCAGACTGGTATGGTAGTTTCTCAGACCCCTCTAGGCGAAGCCTTTACTAAGGATGCTCCTTGTGAAAATGGTATGTGGGTAGTTGCTGATAAGGCTGCTGGCGTTATTAATCCTCCTGCTGCTGCTACTGACAAACCAATTGGTATTGTTTATACCGCTGAAAAGGAATATGATTTATTCCACTATGGTCTAAAGACCTTTGGCCGCAAAGTTGCTGGCGATTATCCTCGTGTTGGTATTCTAGGTGTCGGCGATACTGTTACTACTAATTGCCTACAATATGATGATACTACAGATTTCCCAGCAGTAACTACTGCTGGTAGTGAAAAGACTTCTGATGAAGTTCTTGCTGACTATCTAAGCGGCGATTTAACTAATACTAATAAGGCTTATGTTATTATTCCTAGTGGTCAAAATGACGTAAAGAGCATTCCACGTATTGTTAAGGCTCTACCAAATGGCTATACTGGAATTTATGGCCGTATTGTAAAATATTACACTGTACCTAACGGCGAACGCGGCGTTAAGTATCAGATTATTAGTCTATAATGGAGGTGCGAACATATGAATACTCTTAAAATGCTAATGAACGGCGCTTTCGGCCGCAAGGTTCCTGCGGAGTTCGCCGCCGAGAATTATGACTATGAAGCTGCTTTACGCGATGAAATTCGTAAGTTAGTTTGTGACGAAAATGGTCATATTAATCGTTATAAGTTTGAGCGCAATAAGATTGATCTTTTTGAGCTACTTTCTCAGAATTTAGATGAGGTATTACCTCAGAGTCTAACTTCTGCTTTAGATATGTTTACTGAGGTTATGCGTGTTCCTCAAGGTTCTCGTCCTCAGTTCTTTGTTACCCGTGGTAAGCAACGTGGTCGTCAATTTGTAACTCGTGCCACAGAATCTGGTAATTACGAAACCTTCCGTCTTGACCGTGATCGTTTGGATGTATATCCATTCGCTCTAGGCGGCGCCGGACGTGTTGACTTTGAACGTTATCTCGATGGCGTTGAAAATATTGCTGATATTTATGAAGTTATTAATGATGGTATGGTTGAGCGCATTTTTGAAATGGTTCAAGAAATGCTACTTCAATCTTGGAAAAATTCTTATCGTCCTGCTCGCAATAAGGTAGTTGCCAATGCTTTTAATCCTACTGAAATGAAGAAGCTTTGTAATACAGTAGCTGCTTATGGCTCTCCTGTTATTTATTGCTCTCCCGAATTCGCGGCTGAAATGGTAAATGCGATTGTTTATAATAGCACTACTAAGATTTCCGACCAAGATATGGTTGATGTCCGTGAGCGCGGTTATATTGGTAAGTTCCAGGGTGTACCAGTGGTAGTACTTCCTCAGTCTTTCACTGATGAAACTAATACCAAGCTTGTTATGAACCCCTCTTTTGCTTATGTTATTCCTTCTGGTAAAGAGAAGCTAATGAAGCTTATCTTTGAAGGCAATTCCTATTTCCGTGAGTGGGATGATCATGAGGGAGACAATTCTATCACTATTCAGGCTTATACAAAGCTTGGTTTAGCAATGGTTTCTGCTCCTAATTATTGGGGCATTTATTACAATAGTTCTCTTGATGCCGATAGCGGCTGGCAAGCCTATAACGAGGCCCTAAACGCCTAATTAATTTAATATATTATGGGGCGAGCAATTAGCTTGCTCGTCCCATTTTCTTTTTGAGTTAAAGGAGGATTTTATAATGGAAAAAATTACAATTAAAAATATTAGTTACGCAACTGTTTCTATTCATGTACCAGATATTAAATTTACTCGCACTTTAGCGCCAAATCGTGCAATTAGTGTTGATAAAGATGTTTATGATGAATTAACATTTGATTCTGGATTTAATACGTTAGTAAGAAATCATTATATCGCTATTACTGGTATTGACGATAATGAGGCAGTAGAAGCTGTTGAAAATGTATATGACACAGCAACAATTGCTGAAATGTTAGATTCTAAAAATATTACTGCTTTTGCTAATTTCATTCCAACAGCTGCGCCTGCAGAGAGGGAAGCCGCGGTTCAATTAGCGGTTGAAAAGGGTATTACTCATCCTGGCTTTGTGGAGTTAATTAAGAAATATTGTGATAGAGATGTTATTGCTCTAATCAATATGAAGCACCAAGCTGAGGAATAATATATGGCTACTCCATTTTTAAGCGTATATGATGCTTTTCTTGCGCGCATAACAGCTGATGAATGGACTTTGGAAGAAGAATTAGCAATTGTTGAACGAGATTGGCAAGAACTTTTAGGTATTGCAATATTTCGTTTTAAATATCCTCGTATTGGTTTAGAAACCGAAGCATTGGATGCACAAGAAGAAGGACAATTAATACGGCGTCAATTTGTTAATGATTTAACAAATGATGAAATTCAATTACTTGCATTATATATGAAGCATGAATGGATAAAACGCTGTATTGCAAGTTGGGAAAATATTAGACAACTCTATGCCGATAAAGATTTCTCGCAAGCAAATCACTTAGATAAATTAAATAAATTAGAAGCTGCGGTTGAGGTTGAAGTTCATAAAGCTGAAGGCATTTATGATCGTTCGCGTTTTAAACGTCCCGCGGATTTATTTAAGAAATTGGCAGGTAAACGTAATGTCGTATGATGTAATGTTTGATGGCTATAAAAATAAATTAAAAGGCCGTCTTTATGGAGTGCTTTGCGAAAGAGAAAAAAATGGCGAATGGGAAAAATTTTTGGATTCTATTATTATTGAAGTTAGCGGACTTCGTGGTAATTCTATTAATTGGTGGTCGCTTAAAGGTAAATTAAACAGTTTAAGATTTTTGTCTTATGATTATTTTCGTAAAACAATTTTTGAATGTATTAATTTAGTTGGCGACTTAGAAATACCTGAATGAGCTATTTAGATGTATATTTTTCCCGTATTAATCATATGGGCGATACTACTGCTGAGCGTATTAGAAATGGCGGCATTAGGTCATTTGAAAAATGGAAAGCAGAATCGCCACATACGGTGCGTGATTTATCGGTTGAAAGAGGTATATATTTTGATGGGATAATTTTAACCAGTAAGGATAAAGAATATGAAAAAATTATGTTCTTGAATGTATCTAATAATATACCACTTCTAATTGGTGATATTATGAATTGGAAATTAGATGATGGAAATATTGAAAAATGGATTCTCGTTCAAGAAGAGAAAAAAGTAAATGGTACTTATAAAACATTTTGGATTATAAGATGTAATTATTTATTAAAATGGGTTGATGGTGATGGTCATGTTCAGCAATCATGGAGTTATTTTGTAAGTTCTCTTGATAGTAAAATTAAAGGAAATTTCCGTACTTGGCATAGTCTTATTACACCACAACCAAACAAATATGCTGAAATATTAATGCCGCGATACCCAATTAATCGTTCTACAAACTTTATTGTAGAAGAAGAAGCATGGACAGTAGTTGAATATGACCATACTAGCGTGCCCGGTGTTATTTATATTTCATTAACAGAAGATAAAATTAATTCTATTTATGATGATGTTAAAAATAATTTAGCAGAAACCGATAGAATTACTCAATATGATTTAAGCATTCCCTCTTTAATACAATCCTTTAATATAAATGAAATCATTCAACCTAAATTTACATTAACTGCAAATGGCGCTCCATCGGATGAGCCTGTTGTTTTAATTACAACTAATAAATCAATTGCACGAAATATAAATGGTCAATTAACTGCAATTGCAAATGGAACGGTTGACATTATAGTACAATTAGTGAATCATCCAGAAATTCAAAAAATAATACAAATTCAAGTTGGCGGAGAAAAAGAATTTTCTGCTTATATAGAAGGTAAAGCTGCGATAAGGTTGGGATGTAAAAATGAATATATATTAAAGGGTACATCTGATTTATCAATTGAATCTTTCACTGGTTTTACTTTAGAGGCTACTAAATTAGCTAAAATTGAAAAAATTAATATAACAAATTGTTCTTGTATTATTAAAGCTAATGAAGATAATGAATTAGGAAAAATAATTTTACATGCAATGTATAATAATATTGATTATGCTAAAGAAATAGAAGTAATACCATTATGGAGGTGACAATATGAATATAGATTTAGATAATACTCAACGTCGCTTTGCTGTAATGGGTAAAAATACTTTCACAATCGCTAATCGAATTGTTCAAAATCAAAAAATTTGCCGTTTATTAAAATATCATTGTGTTGATCCGCTTGATAATAAATATTCTGATGTAGATGGTTTAGAATTATTACATAAACAAATATTAATTGTTCCTAAAATTTATGATGATAGTACTGAAAAAATGTCTTATATAACTGCTATATTTGATAGTTTTTCAGTAAATGCTTTTAATCCTGAATTTAAATTATCTACTATTCGTTTTGATATTGCTTGTCCTTATAATGAATGGATTTTACATGAAGAATCATTACGACCATATCTTATTATGGAAGAAATGGATAAAATGTTTAATCAACAGTCACTAGCGGGTATCGGTAATTTAGAGTTTGTTCGCGTTGATGCTTTAACATTATCGCCTTGGATTGGTGGATATTCTATGAGGTATAGAATAAATGAATTTAACTGATGATTATATTTTAAAATTTCAAAAAGGGACGCCAATATTATTAGATGATATATGTGCAATTTATCCTTCAAAAGTTGGAGAAATTGTAGATTTGGGATATAGTATTTTTGAACAATATTTAAGTTTAATTGTTTCTACTAAACCATCAGAATTTAAAGATGTAGATGATGAATTTAAAAAAATGTTAGAGCAATTAACTGATTTTGAATATATTTTATTTATTGCTAACGCTGACTTAGAATTTAATCAAAAATTTAAAGAAGCGTTTTTTTTCTTCACTCATGAACAAATAAGTTTTTCTATTGATCCGGCGCAAATTGTTGTTGGGCCTTTGGAAGAAAAACACATTTTAACTGAGGAAAAATTTTACGATTTACAACAAATAATTCGTAGAATGTTTTTTCTTGAACAAGAGGGAGAAGATATTATTATTAATAAAGATGATGACCCAAGAACTCGTGAAATTAAATTAAAATTAAAGAAAAGTCGTGAAATGGTACGAAAAGCAAAAGCAAAACAAGCCGCACGAGAAAAATCGGATTTAAAATTCTCTGATTTAATTGGTAGCATAACAATTAATCATTGTAATTTAAGTATTGGAAATATTTGGAATATTACTTATTATGCTTTTCACGATCAACTAAAACGCATGGGTTGGCGTGATCAGTTTAATATAAACAATCAAGCTGCTCTTGCGGGCGCGAAGTTAAAGAAAAATCAATTAAAACACTGGATGCGATCAATCGCAAATTCAGATAAGAATTAAATGGAGGTAAAAACTCATGGCTGATGTTAATATTTTTGACAAGTATGGCATTAAAGAGGTCGCTAATGTATATTTTGAGGCTCTAGATGATGATCTTGCTGCTGGCGTATATAAGGGTGACATTGTTCTATTTTTAGACACTCTAAAAGTTTCTACTATTGAAACCAGTGCTGAAAATGTCGCAGCGACTGGTGGTTGGGGCAATCCTCGTCTAATCCAATGGGACTATGGTAAGGAAATTAATGTAACTCTAACTGATGCTTTAATTTCTCTAGAATCTCTACGTTTTATGCTAGGTGGTGCTATCAAGAAAACCGCTACTGCCGAGGCTCCAATTATTGTGCACCATACTGCTGAAGTTACTTGTGTAACTAAGAGTGGAACTGAAGGTGTAGTACCACAACCTGTCGATCCTATTACTAAGATTGAAATGACTCCTACTGCTAGTGCTGGTCAT